>JBBQAD010000395.1:0-3873 GCA_038315885.1 Fibrobacteria bacterium
CGCCCGACGAAAGGAAGCGGAAAAAAAGCTGGTTGAGAGCGAAAAACGCCATAAACTTATGTTGAGCGAATCACAAAGGGTGCATAGGCAATTGCAATTTGTCTCTCGCCGCGTTCTCTTGGCACAAGAGGATGAGAGAAAGCAGATTAGCCGCGAACTTCACGATGATATCACCCAAATCCTGACTGCGATTAAGATTCGGCTGGCTTCTTTAACAATAGAAGCCGACACCAATACCCGAAACCTCAAGCGTAAAATCTTGTCTGCCCAAAAAATGGTGGAAAAATCGGTTAACCTGGTGCACCGCTTCGCCAGGGAATTGCGCCCGGCTTTGCTGGACGATTTGGGATTAATTCCTGCGATGCATTCCTTTATGAAGGCCTTAACAAAGAGGACTGGGCTTCATATACGCTTTACCGCCTTTAAAGAAGTTGAAAATGCCAGCATCGCCAAGCGAACTGCGCTTTACCGTGTCGCTCAGTCTGCCCTCAATAATATCGTGCAACATGCCAACGCCAACCGAGCGGAGGTATTCATTAAAAAACTTCCTGATTCCGTTTCTCTATCTATTAAAGATGATGGCAAGTCCTTCGATGCGAAACGCATCCTTAGCTCACCACGGCCCAAGCGCCTGGGTTTATTGAGTATGCGCGAACGGGTCGAGATGTTCGGCGGCACTTTCAGTGTCATCTCGGTGTCGGGTGAGGGAACCACCATCGAGGTGACGATTCCGATCCAGGGAAAGGAGTTCCGATGATACGGAACAGAGTAACATTCTCTCCCGTGGCCTCCAATCGGCCGATTACTGTCTTGCTGGCAGAAGACCATATGGTGCTTCGTGAAGGCCTGCGGACTTTATTGGGTTTGGAGCCTGACATTGAAGTGGTTGGCGAGGCCGAAACCGGAAGGCAGGCAGTAGAATTGGCGATGAAGCTTAAGCCTTCAGTGATTCTCATGGATATTGCGATGCCCTCGCTCAACGGATTAGAAGCCACTAAGCAGATTCGTCTAGCCGTTCCTGACACGAAGATCCTCATACTATCGGCTCACAGCGACGACGCTTATGTCGAACAGATTATTCAATTGGGTGCAAGTGGATACTTGATCAAGCAAACTTCCTTTCAGAGTCTAGCGAAGGCCGTCAGGGAGGTTCACAAAGGAAACCAGTATTTCAGTCCCTCCATCACCAAGCATTTCGGGGACCGACCATGGAAAGCCACAGGAAAGGAAGCCATGGTCAAAAAAAGTCTGGACACCTTGAGCTCGCGGGAGGCGGAAGTGTTACAATTGGTTGCCGAGGGTGGTGCTAACAAGAATATTGCAAGTGAACTCGGAATCAGCATTAAGACCGTGGAAAAGCATCGGGAGCATCTTATGAGAAAGCTCGGTCTTCACGATATTGCCGGAATCACACGCTATGCCATTGCGGCAGGAGTCATCGAAAGCAGCGTTCAACTGACGATTTTATAACACAGACATAGCGCTTCGACTATAATACTTCGACATTTGATTCGCATTCTGCGCCCTTCTTTGGGCCACGATACAGTCACGAGTCAGTGATGACTTGTAGAATTACAGTTCAAATGCGTACTAGGGATTTTCTGAGCTTTTTTCAACTGTATCACTACTGTGAGACTCAGACTCCTTGTCGCAACATTTGCCGGAGAATTTGCTGCATAATTTAGACCAGCATCCCTTTCGACAAAAACTTTTAATCAATACCGCGGTGGTCGCGGCGACCAGAGTGCCGATCAAAATTTTTAGCCATCCCGATTTCATAGTATCTCTTTCTTCAGTTTTATTCAGCCCTTTTATGGGACTCGTACTGTGAGTGTTTCAAATTCATTAGATTTCAAATTTGCATGAAAGCTTATTCATGCCCTATGGGGTTTAACCCTAGTTTAGAAGTTCGGGAATTGGCAAGCAGGCTTGAATTTTAGGTATTTTGTAAGAGGAAATGGGGTAATTACCCTATGGAAAAAAAGCCCCTTTCAAACTAAATCCCGAAGCCTAGTGGGGAAATGACAAATGAATCAAAGCACAATCGCCAATGAGTCCGCCCTTTCCATTTCAAAGGCTGAAAATTTCACTGAAGGTTCCTCAGATCCAATGTTCCTTCGCTTAACAGCTCTGCTTCAGAAGGCTTGCGGTGAATATTTTCAAAGCGGCCAAGGAGGAGCCTGCGCCGTGCAATGGCAAAATACTAGGCCCCTGCAATTCGGTCGCGGGGAGCCAGGATTCACTGTGAGAATCAACGATCGAACTGGAGTCCAAGCACTCGCTTCTATGGACGGACTTACTTTTGTGGAAGCCTATGTGCTGGGGCATTTAGACATTCTCGGGTCTATGGAAAAGATGTTCGAATTTCGGAACATGACCTCGGACAAACGGCCCTTATACTACGCCTGGAATTTGGTGAAGCCTTTGATTTTCGGGCAAACCAAAATGGATCGCGCCGGTATCTCTGCCCATTACGACAACTCTGAAGGCTTTTACCTAAACTTTTTGGACTCGAGACATCGCTGTTACTCCCAGGGCGTGTTTCACAATGACAACGAAAGCCTTGAGGACGCGATGACGCGAAAGCTGGAATTCGCCCTGAACTCTATTGGAGTAAAGCCAGGTGACCGAGTTCTCGACATCGGCGGTGGCTGGGGGGCCTTCAATGAATATGCCGGAAATAAGGGAATTCGTGTCACATCGCTTACCATTTCAAAGGAAAGTGAAAAATTCATTCAACGCATGATAGAACGAGAGAAAATCCCCTGCGAAGTCGTCAATTGCCATCTTTATGAATACGAACCCGGGTTTAAATTCGACGCCATTGTAAACCTAGGTGTTACAGAACATCTACCAGATTATCGGCGTTCACTCAGCATCTATCAAAAACTTTTGGCGAAGGGCGGAAAAGTGTATCTCGATGCCAGCGCCGCCCGCGAGAAATACAAGTTTCACAGCTTTATCACAAAACACATCTATCCCGGCAATTGTTCACCCTTGTGCTTGCACGAATATCTTGATTCTGTGGCTGCAAGCCCTTTTCGCCTACGCGGTGTTTGGGATGACCGACACAGCTATTATCTAACCGCCAAGCATTGGGCAAGAAATATGGAGCGGAATCGTGAAACAATTATGCAACATTCCGATGAGGCGACCTATCGGAAATTTCTGCTGTATATGTGGGGTACCGTCGATGTTTTCCGCCGTGACATCATGCAAGCCTATCGCTGGGTGCTGGAATTGCCCCGATAATTAATCAACTGATTGCTCCGCTATTTAACCTACGAATTAGCTTCTCATTGACCTTCTACTAGGGCTATTACCTTATTGGAATTCAAGAGCTTCCCTTGTAGGTTCTTATCATGGAAACCGAAACAAATTTACTTGGGAAGACCCTTCATGGAAGGAGGCCATCATGATACAAATAGTTGTCGGTGCAGTGAAAGCGAAAGTTAACAAAAGGAATGCGAATGTTAACACGAAAATAGACTACCATACGGTTACCCCTATTAGTGGGGCTGACAATAAACAGGCAAATTTTCGTCTACTCAAAGAAGAAAACCTTTTCACTGGTTCTAATAGGTGGGATTAATCTAGTGTTACTCAAAATTGAAATGAATTTTCCAGGTCATCGATTATGAGATAAAATCGATGGCCGTTTGAGATTGAAGGGCCTATGAACCATGTATTCCAGCACATTTTAGCCGTTAACGTAGGCTCATCGAGCATCAAGTTCGCGCTTTATCAAGCCTTTTTACCCATGAAGCGCAGCCTGCACGGAAAAATCGATGGCATCGGTTCTAAGCAGGCTACCATAACACTTTCTAACGATAACGAACAAAAAAAAGTTATCCCAAAGGTTATCCCTCTATC
>JBBQAD010000123.1:0-8545 GCA_038315885.1 Fibrobacteria bacterium
ATTTGGATAGCTTGCATTGTGACTGTTATTGTTTACATTCTCATCTATTCCAGAAGCCCAAATGCAGTTCAAATATGGTACACCGCTAATATTTTCATTCCCTTGTTTTTAATTTTTTCAATTCCTTGGATTCTCATAGAAAAATCATCCCTCTCGACTCCGGTTTGCCTGCTCGCTTTGCTCTGTCTCTTATTTAAACAGGCACAGTATGCCAAGCATATTCGCGAATTACCACCCTGGCCTGATCAACTTGCAATGTTACATGCCGGTCAATTTTTGGCAAAAAAACCCCTTCCGGGAAGGGTTGGTTCCTGGAATGCCGGAATAATCGGCTATTTCGAAGGAGGGAGGGTGATCAATCTGGATGGACTTGTAAACAACGATATTTACAGCTACGCTAGAAAGAATACCTTAGTCCAATACATACGAAAAGAAAATGTTGTCTATATCCTTGATTTCGCAGATATGTTAACAAATGAAGAAAAGAAAAGCCGAGGTGGTTACAACGATAGCTTATTTCTTAGCAGTCTTTCACCTATACAAACATTTCATGATGAGTTCCCCGTCTGGAAACGATTGACCTTGTATCAGGTTGCAATCAACTTTCCATTTTGACCACTAGTATTGCTTGTTTGGTAATGGTTATCTCATTCAATCACGGTTGGAAGTACGCCTCCAAGGCGGCCATAATGAGCCACACTTTCGGTTACCTTGGGGTTTTCAGGATTTACAAATTTTCTAGTTTCAGGTTCGAAATAAAGACAACCAATTTCATCAGCAAGTCGGCTGCTAATAAACATTTCAGCTTTATCTAAAGCACTTAACCATTCTTCTTTTAACTTTTTTACATCTATTGGTTGTGCAAGATTTAATCTATTTATTTCTTCAGGCCTGATTTTTCCTTTTCTACGAATAAGTTCTAAAAGTGAAGAAGGTGAAAATCCAGGGTCCTTGCCAACTGCAGCCCAAATTAATGGGCCCAATTCCAATAAATTTTTGTGGAAATATAGGGTATCCACTAAATCGCGAGGCTCATCTCTACCACCCAATGCCAATACTTTGTTTGTAGCCAAATCGATGGGATGAAGCTGATATCCGAATTCTTCACTACGAAGAACAGGCATAAATCGCCAACTAGAGTCTTGGGCCCATTCTATTTTAGTGGCGTGCGTTTCTCGTCGAACCAGCACTCGAATATAGCTTGGCTGAACTATTTCAGTTTCAATCATGAATTTATTTTCAATTAATGTATCTCTATCCATATTGAATGCTGTTGTCACTCGAGCCATGTTATCATGAAAATAATCCAAATCTTGACTGTATCTCTGAGTGTTGGGGTCGGATAGAAACGCTGCGCCACCTGCGAGATAACTATCCTCACTTCGATTCTTGGCCAATAGCCTTGCCAACTCCGCTTGGTAAGCCGTTAATGGCATAACTTGCGCCCTAATTCCCAGGTTTTTCGATTTCCTTGTTTCATCAATTGCATAGCAACCCAAGAAATATCAGAGGCTTGAATTTTCAATAGAGGATCATAGGACCAGAAACATTGCGTATAAAATTTCTGATACGCTTTCCGAGCCTCTCGAATTTTCACCATTAGACGGGCCTCTTCAGGGCTGAGGGTTCGTTTGCTAGCTCTACCCCCGCGTTGCCCAATGGAAGCTAAGTAATTACGAACCGAATCTTGCATGCTAATAAGGTAAGCTGCTTATGATATAAAGTCCATATATTTCAATAGTTTATGAAAACTTATAGAAAAATGGCACTACTTTTTAGTTTACTTACAACTACCGGTGAGCGGTTTTGGAGGTTTTGCTTGATTCACTTGTTTCATTTGAGCTTTCTCTTTTCATGGATGTCACAGCAATGACTTCTCTCACAGTTACGAAGAGGGGCTCAAGTCATCCATTTTCTTTTCTGTTCGCAGACCCCGATCTAAAACGGGCCTTTAAAGAAAATTTGATCCCCGGCTTGATTATTCCAATGCTCTCCCTAGCTGTCTTAATCGCCTTTTATACCCATTCCGCAACTCAAGCCTTTCTCATTGATGTCGCCCGCCTTAAAAAGGAAATGGGATTTAGTTATAGCATTCTTTCCACCGCATTTTTTGGTGGGATGCTGCCCTATTTGTATCTCTGTTTGGATAGAACAAGATCAAGAACAAGACCTAATTGGAAACATGGTTTGTTTTTGGTTCTATTTTGGGGCCTGGCAGGAATTGAAGTCGATCTTTTCTACTTCGTGCAAGCCCTCATTTTTGGAAATGATAATCGATTCTGGGTTGTCTTTCCGAAAGTCCTGATTGATCAATTTATATACAATCCCTTTTTTATAGCCCCTGTTACACTGCTATCCTTCTACTGGAAGAATGCAAATTTTAGCCGCCAGGCCTTACTTGATTTGAATTGGAAAAAGTATATTAGAACACGAATTGGCCCAATGTTATACTCGACCTGGCTAGTCTGGATTCCAACTGTATCGATAGTATATTGCTTGCCTTTGCCGTTACAAGTTCCACTATTCGACTTCGCACTTTTCTTCTGGTCGCTTTACTTACTCGCCTTTACTCGGCAGGAAAAATGATTGAGTATTATTGTCTTATTCATAAATTTATGTCATTACAGTTTTTCAAGTAAAAAACTTGAATCTCTACCCAAAGTGACACAAGGACTCCACGAATTCGCGGCTGCCGTCGTTAAGCCACATATCTAATTCTGCGGGATCTTTGAGCTGCTGCCCCCGAAAGCGAGCTACTGCCAAATAGCCGCACTTCAATTCAGGTAAAAGTGTCATATCACTCCACAGGCGCTCGCACTGAGCCACTGGGTAAATATCTTCCTGTCCATGCCCCCAGCGAAATTTCACATCCTTTAGTGTAACATAGGTCGGAAGCCGACTTGCCAGGCTGCGAATGGCAGCACTCACCTTTTCTTCTGGACCTTGTAAATCATCCCTGGTCAAACCAAAAGTTTTCAGTAATGCATCAATATTGACCCAAGTTGTCATCGTGTTATAGTATCGCAAACGCAGCTCATCCTCCTCATGGGGCTGCGCCAGGCCTTCCAGAAGTCGCAATCGTCCGTCCACAAGGGCTAAGCCTCCCCCTCGGTCTTGCAGGCGTCGAGGCACCACTTCAAAGTTAAGAGTGTTATGACTCTCAATATGGAAGCCCAAGGCCCGTGCATCCAAATTGGCCCCCAAGGTATCGATGTTGTGTAACATCAAATACTTCAATTGCGGCCTAGAGCGCAGCTCCTTAGCTAGAATCCCATTCTGTAATAGATTCGGAAGCTCATACCAATGCCCAGGCGGACAAAAAAGCTGCAAGGGTACATTTTCGATGTAATCATTACTTTCGCCCTTCGATCTCGCCCATTCTAATACTGCCGAACGCGAGGCTTCCCTTACACGCTGCTTTTGAGCTTCTAATTTCTGTTGGGGCATCACCTCCCAGGCGTAGCGAAGGTCGCGCTGCATCGGTATCATACGCTGCGAAAGCGATCGCCCCGGAGAGACACTGAGAGAGCCAGGATAAGCATAATTCTTTTCAGTTTCCAGATGGCTCACAATGGGACGGTGCGTCATAAAGCTCGACGAAACGAAGTGCAGGGGAGGCATCCCCAAGCTCTCAGCTATTTTTCTTGACTTAGCAACATGTATCTCTAAAAAACTGCGATGACGGCCCTGCATGTAAACAAAGGGCGAAAGCGCTTTTATCACTCCCGCTCCCTGCGTCCAACGCGTGCCCACTCCCCCCGCAAGACTCAAAACTGCAACTTCACCTGCTCGCAAAGCTGTTTCACCCAAGGTCTGCCAACGATCTGCCTGGGTTTCATCTTCTAGAACAAATCGAGGGCTGCGTATCACTGCATCGGCAGATTTACCCCTCTCTAAATAGTCCTGCAATGCGTTCTGCATCCCCATCGACTCATTGCTGTGAGAATTTGAATTTGGATGTGACATTTCCAATTGGCTTGATTGAAATTGTTTCTCTCCGAATTGTCTTTCTCCTAATTGTTTATTTCCCGCATGGCTTATCTTTATTTCTAAATGAGCTATTTCAGAATCGTTTACATCTTCAATCACTGTATTACTAGGAAGTCGGTTGCGGGCTAGACCGATTCGACCCGAACGCAGATCTTCGCGGGTCTTTTCATGCTGCACTTTATCAAATCCATTTTCTTGCTTGATGTTTTCAACTTCCTTAGCCCAGCCTTCATTGCGGCGATTGGACTCGGCAGCATCCAAGTGAAACAGATTGCCAACCAAGCTTCGCAGCAGATGATGGGTAGAAAGAGCATCAGCGGGCCTTTGGGTAAATTGATCCAACTCTCGGGCCCGTAAGACCGAAATCGACTCCCCCCCTTTTTTAACTAACTCAGGGACTTGCAAAGTGTAATACAAGGCCGGTAGTAATGCTTTTCTATTTTCTTTTTGATCTTCTTTTTGATTGTCATCCAGCAAGCAAGCGTAAGTACCTGTTGAACTCAAGGCGAAATCATAGACCACTGGTTCCATCGCAAAGGGCAGTGATGCATTCAATTCTGCTTTCAACTCACGCAAGATCTGTAACACGGTATCCCGAAATTTCGGCTTTCGACTGGGATCGACAAAGAGACCCATTCCCCCGCCCGACATTCCGCCCAGCATCAGAAATCCCCAAAAGTCGTCTCCCAGTTCACCTCGGCAGCGGGCTATCAAGCTTTCTGTAAACCGATTCGTCGCAGCGGGAATAATGGTTTTAATCGGTCCATCGAAATTTGCTTGCGTCAACGAAGCCAAGCGACGGATGTCGCCAGCAGCCAAAGACTCTAGCATCCCATCAAAAATTTGCCGCAATTCAATTCTGGCTTCCCATTCAGCACCCTTTCGCAAGAGATATTTTTCGGTCACCATCTCTAAAACGGGGCCCACATTTTGAGCCATTCCACCGTGCACCAGAATCAATGAGGCTTGCAAACGTTCCGCAATTTCAGGATGCAGCGCTTCGCCGCTTAAGACCTGATGCCTCGGCAACAAACAGCCCTGGCTGATTCCAAACTCCGGATCGCCCTCTTTTGCAGCGACGCCTTCAATCACTTTGATTCCCGGCCAAACACCTCCCGAATCCTGCCAACCTCCGCCCGAACCGCCCAACCATTCACCTAAAATGGCCCGCGATGCCACCAATCGCCGTTCAGCCTCATTCAAAGTGCCGACCAAATCTTGCGTTTGACCCGTTGCCCGCATTAAAACCGCGACGATGGCTCCCAACAAATTGGTAGAAACCGCCAAGCGAGAGCCTTTAGGGATATCATTCACACGAGTGACTAACTCAAGACCCATTCCGGGCGCGCGCAAGACTGCCAAAAAATCACTCAGATTTTGTCCCGACGATTCAATCGCAGGAGGCAAGATTCCCGAAGCGACCACGCCTGCCTTGAGCAAACTCAAGTAATCATTGCCAAAATTGAACAGCTCCGAAACTTCAGTGATATCTTTAGTCGCTTTTAGGTCAATGCTGGTCAAGCGTAAAACCGGCTCGGCAATGAGCCTAACATAGGCTTCCACCGGTGACTGTATCTCTTCGTCACGGCCATACACCGCCAAATCGACCGACAAATTGATTACACGAGCGGCTTCAGGATAATCCATCCCCAAAAAAAAGATATCCGACCAGCCACTATGGCTTAAGTCTAACCGCACCGGCGTTCTCTCCCGCAAAATAGGATACAGACCACTGGCTAATTTGTGTGACAGTTCAGAGCGCAAGCGAAGCGGTATATCTTGTGCATGACTTAAGCGAAACATCCAACGATTGCCGGCGCTGCTGCGAACACTTTGTCTCACCTGATCGCTCAAATCTTGAAAAGCCAAACGCCGATACGCTTCTGCAATGGCACTAGCTAATTGCGCATTTAAAAGAGAAGCGTTCAAACCTTCTTTTCGCGCTGCGGCTAAAAAGCCCTGCAAGGCTGATTCAAATTGTCGAGACAACAATTGCTCAAAAGCCACAGGGGGAAGCGTCCCGCTGGATTTTATTAGCGAATTTTCTTGTAAACAAAAACGATAGGCCGCCGAGAGTAACAGTGAAGCTCGAACCCGATGGTAGAGATTTTTTTCAGACTTGCGAAATTTCTCTAATGTATCACAGACTTCCAACACTTCTTGGCTCGACAGCCCCTGACAAAGGACTAGAAAATCTTGATCGCGAACGGCCGCATCTTTCGATACAATCAAATCAATCCAGGGACTATGCCCATTTTGTTGCTCATTTAATTCCATTGTATCGGGACTCTTTGCTTGCATCACTTCAATTTCCGGCATGTCACTCCTTTACACGGCCCATTCACTGCATCCAAAATGTCTACATTCATTCACCTATCTTGATGCATTTGGGATTCCGCCAAGCTTTCCAACAGTGTCGAAAGCACGGTTTCTTTATCCTGCCCCGACAAGCCAATCGCAACTTGTGCCTTTAACAAACCGTAAGGCGAACCGACATCAAAGCGTCTCCCCTGAATTTCTAATGCCAAGTAGGGACGCTGCTGGGCTAGGGCCTCCAAAGCCGGAGTCAGCTGCACCATTTGGCCTTTTTTTAAAGATTCCTGACCAATGCTTTGAATCAGATCAAAGATTTCCGCTTCTAGTACATGCATCCCGAACAAACAAAGAAAATGCCCCGAACGCAAACCAGGTGTCGTTAATTCCAGTTCGGCCTGACTTAAAGAGGGTTTTTCCAAAATGCGTTTGATGCGATAGGTCTTCGATGAGCCCAAACGTTCACCCGTCAGAGTTCCATAACGCCCCACCAACGATTCTCGCGTAGGGTTCACCGCCGCCACCGAGCAATTTTCAGTCTTTGCCAAAGCCATCAGCTGCTGCGCGCAGCGCTGTCCATTCAAATCTGAGACATAGATGTGATCACTCAGCAACAATAAAAAGGGTTCTGAGTCCACAAAATCCCGCGCACATAAAACCGCGTCTCCATAACCGAGCGCTTCTTCTTGGGGACGAAAGCAAATTTGCCGAAGCAGTTTATCTATCTGATCGACCTGATGCTGGGCCCATTCGACGCCTTTATAAGCTTGCAGCAAGTTTTCTCTCAAAGCCAAAAAACGGCTGTGATACTGGGCTTCATCTCCCGGAGCGCATATCACACAAAGCTCCTCAATCCCGCTCTCCATCGCCTCTTCGGCAATCAATTGCAGCAGGGGCTTGGCAACACCATCTCTATCCATAAGCGGTAACATGCCCTTTTGCACTGTATCGGCAGCTGGAAATAAGCCAATGCCCCGGCCCGCGGCGGTGATCACTGCTTTACGAATAGGGGTCAAAAAAGCCTCCTTGCCTGAAAACGCTGAATGTAGAAGCAGTTAAAAGTACAATTGAGGAGATGGACTGAATTCCTAAACATTTCATGAAGCACAGGCTGGATTTCTTCTCTGCCTGGCTACACAAGGTGAAGAAAGCTTAGTCCCTCTTTCGCTTTAAGCCAGCTATCACAAAAAAATCACCCCTTGATGTGCCTATTATTCATGTCCCAAGCATCACCTCTTCAGACATCTTAGACGCTATTCATTCTGGCCGAAAGAAATATTTCTAAGCAATACGACTAGCTGCGAACTTCTAACAACTTCCAACAGCTTCTTATTATTGGACTTCCCCCTCATTTCAGGATTTTATATCTTGAGGGCCACAACAATTGAAAGTTTCAATGAACCGCTTAAGTGTCTTCTGGCTCACACTATCTCTTTTAGCAATTTTCACAACTGCCCTCTGTTACTCTCAAAGCCTCGAAGACCAAGTCTCACAAGCGCGCAAATTACAAGCGCAATCCCTGCTCCAAGTTGATCAATCGCAGCTCGATTCGATTGTGGCCTCGAAGAAAGGGCAAGCTGAAGTCCAAAGCGGAAAAGGTTTAGACGCCTCGCAATCCAAACAAATCGAAGAAGCCGTCTACGATTCTCTCATTTCAGGTCCAAACCTCAAAAACAGAAACCGTTTGGATTCAAACACTCTTGATTCCGACAATTTAGGATACAGTTCAAATAGAAAAACCGAACGCTATGAATTTCGCTTCTTCCGAAATGCACCCAAATCACTTTTTGCCAGTACCAAGGGTGGCGCTGGCCGTGATTATGTACTAGGCACAGGTGACATCCTAGTTGTATCACTATGGGGCGACAAAGAAAAACAATACAATATTCCTGTGGATGCCCAAGGCAATGTCTTTATCGAAGGCATAGGACTTGTACCAATCGCCGGTAATAATCTCGAACAAGCTGAAATAAAAATCCGTGAACGTTTAAGTAAAATTTATTCCGGCATCAACAGTGGCACCGCCTGGGTCAATGTATCACTCGGCCAGGCTGGCCCCATCCGGGTCTTCGTCTTAGGTGAGGTGCAAGTTCCCGGCGGATTCGTTTTCAGCGGACAAACCAGCGTCTTAACCGCCCTCTACTATGCACAAGGCCCTACCGCTATCGGAACCGTCAGAAATATTATCCTCAATCGCAATGGGAAGAAATACACACTAGACCTATACAATTATCTCTTAAAG
>JBBQAD010000355.1:0-4305 GCA_038315885.1 Fibrobacteria bacterium
CCAACGTAGACTGCGAGCCATCCACATCAATTCTTCTATGAAGGCTTTGAATTGTTTTTCAAATGGAGCGGGATCTATTAATTCACCTAGCTCATTAAAAAGCGATTCCACCTTCGAAAAACTGACATCATTAAAAATCGAGACCAAACCCAATTCTCTCACGATGGGTACAAGGGCTTCAATAACTCTCGCTCCACCGACCGATTCCGAGGAAACGCTGATAAAGCCAACACATTTATGGATATACTCTTTTAATAATAAATCCATAATTGACTTTAGTATTCCAGGATAGCCGTGATTATATTCAGGTGTAACTAGAATCAGGGCGTCGGCAGCGATTACCGCATTTTTCCACTCAGGAAAGGCCGCGCTCGCCTCCGTGCCGTAGTCATCAGAAGGGATTTTGAAATCCTTCGCATCGAAAAATTGAATTTCTATCTCAGAATTTTTCTCGATGTGATGCAAAGCCCATTTTGCCACCAATTCACTTTTACGCGCTTTACGATTAGTACCTAAAACCAGAACGATTTTCACTTTTTCTGCTTGCTTAGTCTGTTGCTCCACTCCAAACTCCTATTCCGCGAAAGTCGACTTAACTGGGACAATGACTTGAATTGTGAATAAGCAAGGCTAATGCCATCGTAAATTGAAATACAGACCACTAAAGAGAGATTTAGAGGATATATAATCGACATTTAAAGCGAATTTCCTGGACAATTCTAATTTCCTTAGCAGATCAGCATCCACCGAGAATGCTTTTTCTCACACTTGCGAAGGGACTAGTGATTTTGCGAAATCATCTAGCCTCTAACGGGTCAGCCCCAGGATATCCAAATTTATTCTTTATTCTGTTTTAATAAAATTTTTGCCCGTCGAATTGCGATGTAATAAGCAATGATGGCAAAAACGATAGCACTACCTGAAATTATTATTTGCTCTTTTGAATGCCCCTCCTGAGGCTTAAAGAGATGCATTAGGTCTGAGGACAAAGTGCCTGCTGTAACACTGATTAGAATGGGAAAAAGAATTCCTACCGCTGTCCCCCAAAGGAATTGTGGGAAGGGAACCCGAATTGCCCCAAAAACCCAATTCGAAATTTTAAAGGGAAAAATGGGAACCAGCCGGGTTGCCATTACAAAAAATCCCCCTCCCCGTTTAACCCATTCTGCGCTGGCCAATAGTTTGGGATGCTTCGCAAAGATTTTTGTATTGGAACTTTTCACTAAAAACCTGCCCAACCAATATGCTATAACGGAGCCCATGATTGTACCACACATAGCGACTGTAATACCCAAACCAAGCCCAAATAGATAGCCGGCAGCCAAAGTGAAAAATGGTCCTGGAATCATTGATACGACAAATAAAGCTTGAAGAGCAACGACCCACAGCATGGCTTTGGGTCCCTGGCTTTCTAGCCATTGAAGTACATCCATCACATATACTTTGCCATTTCCTACAAACATCCAGATTAATAGACCAGTAACAATGGCCATCATACCTAAAGAGAATAACAGTTGTGGCCAATCATCTTTTATTTTGATTTTAAACGATATTAAATTTGATAGTTTCATTAAATCACTACGTTGCTCTCTTGTCACTCTTTATTTCGAATGCGAACATTGAAGTTGTTTGCAAGAATGCTCTTATTTAAGCTTTCATAGGCTGTTCAAGCAAAATTCATTCCTGAGAAACTTAGATGAAAAAGGCTAGTGGATTTGGATTGACCCTCATTTATGAACCAATTTAGGCATACTTTTTGCCAAAATCATTTTCTAAAAAGGAGATGGCGATGCCAGAGGCCTGGAAGAACACAATATTGCAAAAAAGAAAAAAATTAAGGGGAGAAGCCGAATGTCTAAGGGGGAACTGGTTGAAGTTGTTTAGAAACTGGGATTACTCTAACACCAGTTCCTTAGGCCATGGTTTCTTTTAGAGTCAAAATATTTTTGGATAAGCTGGTAGGCACTACCCAGGACAAAAAGTATTGATATGATATTTCATCAGTAATTTTTCTGATTTTTTTAGACCCAAATACAAGTTTGGGCCGAAAACCTTTCTTGCCAATACATTCTCGACTAAAAAACGTATCCGAAGCCGATACCAAAAATTAGTCCACCGGAAAGAGCTAAATCATCAAAATCCTTAAAATCGGAAGGATTTCCACTGCCCATTTCGCGAACCTTAAGTCTATCATTAGGCATTTGAAACGAATACCCAGAATTGAGGAGAAAAAGAAATCCATTTCGGGCTTTAAACTCAATTCCTAACATTGGGTTAACAAAGTTTGCCGCTTCGATATCGACATAGGCTTCAGATTCCGAACCGTCAATCGTAATTTTAAGTTTCCGATTTTTGGCACCAACGCTACGAGCGACACCCACCCCTAGATAGGGAGTAATACGATTTTGGGGCTTGATCAAATACCGTCCAGCTAGACCATATTTCGTCCCGCCGAAAGATAATCCCAGTCCTAAATCAGTAACAATCGCCTCAGTGATATAATAATGACCTTTGATTCCAAAACCAGGAACATCATTCCAGCCCAAACCGCCAGAAACACCGAATTTTCCGGCGCTTCGCACGGGCGGCAATTCAAAGCTTGCATCTTCAATCACTTCCGCCTGGCTGCTAATACATAAAATCGCAATAAGACACATCCACTTTTTCATTGGGTCACCTTGGTAAATTTCAAACATTAAACGATGATCAATCTTAAAAAGGGTTCATTCTTTTTGCAAGACTATTCTTGTTAGACAATGTTGCCTTACAATGGTCGTTTTTAGGGATCTTTTAAGGTGGACAGATCTAAACGCTAGGATTACTGCCATTTATGCATTGAGTAACATAAAACTGAAAACTTTATAAAAAGAAAATCGGCCAGAAGTTTGTTTCGATAAATTAATGTATCGAGGGCTTCTTCTAGCACGATCCCCTATCCACTATCACACACTTAGCCTTGATAAACCCGCGCCGGGATCGGGCTACATGAAAATCTCCAATGAGTGAGTGTGCCATTAAGTATCCGATTTGATCCCAGTCGGGAACACAGCAGGTCAGTCGGTGATGAAAATAACGGGGACTATTTTCCAGCGACAGCAGTGATTTAACTCCCAAACCTTGATATTCAAGTGCCATAGCATCAAAGGCAAACACGTACAGGTTTTTTGGCCTTCCTTTGCGGCTTTCTCCTTCAATTCCCTCGAGGATCTGGTTGAGTTTGCTGTCGTCGGAGTAACAGAGAGTTTCATTCTCCAATACAGTTTGTGAAACGGAGTGATACTTGCTTAAGATTCGCTCGACTCGCTCTAAGGGCCTTTCTACATTCAATCTTTTAAAAAAGTCTTTTGTATCACCTGATTTTGACTGTATTATTAAATTAAAAGCAAGCTTGGTATCCAGCGCCTGCCACTCAGTGCGAATGCGCGCATATTCTAAAAACGATGCAGGGCCTGTCAATTTCTCATTTAAAACCAGTACGATTTTGGAGAACCCTTTGCGTAAGGCGAATTCTGAAATTTGTTTAGCACGTGTAGTAAATAGATTGCCTCTCGAAAACACATGCAGTCGAGTGTTACGGGGCAGTAAATGAAAATCTCCGCTTACCCAATCTACCAAGGTTCGCAGAGAACTTCTTTTTTCCATCAGGTTTCCCAACAATTTGAACTCGGCCTGAGAATCAGATTCTTTCCATTGGCTGAAAATAAGCGCATCGGGAAAATTTTTACTGCGCAACCAGCTTGAAGTTTTCTCAGAAAATTCTGCGAGGGAGTGATACTGCAAGTCTACATTTTGTTCCCGTAATTCTGATTCCATTCGTGTAAAAGCCGGAGCATTCCAGTCATCCCTGAACAAGGGAGTCAAATCCTCACCGCCAGAGTGAAACAGTACCATGGAACTTTTAGGTCGGTCCCGCAGTAACTCCCCGCTATGACCAATCCAAAAAGTCTTCCCGATTTGGGTTGCCAAGCCCATATCCTCCAATTTTTTATAGGCCCGTGAAACGGTAGAAGGTGCCAGCTTGAATTTATGTTTGAAATATTTTCGCGCCGGTAAGGCCTGACCTCTGCGCAGTTCGCCTTCGCGAATTCCATGTAACACAAAATTGATCACCGCATTTTCTGAGTCCTGATTTTCTGGTGTATGTAACTCTGGGTTCGGGGTACCCTCTGATGGAACAAAGGTCCCTTTGCCAGCTATTAAGACCAGTTTGCCTTCGCGACCCAGAGAACGTAACACTTGGCGAACAGTACCTTCAGAAAGATTCCACTCTTTGGCCAATACTTTGCCAGTAGGCAGTTGATTACC
>JBBQAD010000173.1:0-7412 GCA_038315885.1 Fibrobacteria bacterium
CTTTGCTTGGGTAAGCCCTGGGCCGCGAGATAAATCGCTAGAATGGGTCCGGCTCCATGGGAAATTGTGGAACTGAATCCAGCGAGAGCCCCAACCAGTGCACCATGCCACCATTTGGGATGATACACATGTTGGGGAAACCATAGTTGTCGAATTAAAAGAAGCAATGTTAATACTAAGGCCGTTATTCCGATCGACAATTGTAGCGAACGATCTGAGATTTGTTTTACGAATAACATCCCTAAGGCGATTCCGGGAGTCACACCAAGTAAGGGAGGCCAGACTCGCGACCAATCCCATTTTTTCCAATACGCTAAGATGGTGATACCG
Organism: Fibrobacteria bacterium; assembly: GCA_038315885.1. Lineage (GTDB taxonomy): Bacteria > Fibrobacterota > Fibrobacteria > UBA11236 > JBBQAD01 > JBBQAD01. The sequence continues at coordinate 331 of JBBQAD010000173.1, forward strand.
TCAGCAAAACAAAGCAGGGGAAGCACCACGCCGATGGCCAGACGGGCCGGCATTGCCGTTGCCAGTAACGGAGTCGTTAACATGCCCAGACCCGATGCAAGGCTGGCCTTGGAAAGTCCTATCAAGAAGGTACCCAAAAGCGGTAGAGCTAAATTAAAGTCAGGCAACAAAGTTCAAACCTCTAATAAAATCGAAAGTGTAGTGAGTAGCTTCTGTGTCAATTTCCAGTGTGAATATCCAGTATATCTATCCATTGAGTACTTATTCAAAACGAGATACAATGGCTTTTTTTTGTCGATCGGCTGCGCTCTTATCCAACAGGGTTTCTACCAATTGATACGCAAATTCTTCTGCACAACCCGCTCCTCGAGAAGTGAGAATTTTTCCATCGACAAGCACGCGCCCCTCACTATAGCTTCCAACCAGTGGTCGCATTTCATTTTCAGTAGCGGGAAAGGATGTTACAGTTTTTGTTTTTAATAAACCTGCATGCGCCAAAACGGTGGGAGCTGCACAGATAGCGGCCAACCAACGACCCGAATCGTTAAACTGATGCAAGAGTGCATGCAAAGTCTTGTCCTGCTTATAAGCATCAACACCAGGGCCTCCGGGCAAAAAAATCATATCGAATTTTAGATCGGTAATTTCCGATTTTAATTCAGATACCAGCCTATCAGCCAGAAGAACAATTCCGTTTCTTCCACGAACAGCGTAAGGAGTGTCATTGTGCTTAGCGGACAGTTCAGAAATTGAATTAGAAGTAAAGGCTGTCTTATTTTCTCTCTCCAAACCCGGTGCTAACTTGGCAATTACGACTTCGATGCCGGCCCTGCGAAGAATGTCAACTGGCGCTACAAGCTCTAACTCTTCAAATCCATCGAAGACACATGCCAGAACCCTCTTGCTCATTGCTACTCTTTAGTTGAAATGAGTAAAGATAAAATTCTAAGAGCGACTGCCAATTTAGCTGAACTGCGCTTTGTTGTTGTGGATGCAACCGAGTCGATGCGAGAAATCTGTAGGCAACACCAGGCTCTGGGAAAGTCAGCTGTTTTGATGAGCGAAGTGGCAATCGGAGCATTGCTCTTAGCCACCAATTTAAAGAGTGCAGGGGCTTTACAATTGAGCTGCCGATTCTCAGGCGATATTAGTCGGGTACAAGCCAATGCCACACCTAGCGGATTGTTGCGCGCCATGTTGCCGTATGAGGAGATTCAAAAAATTGGCCGTTTTGAACCTATGCTCGCTCCACTTTCCCTTGAAGTTCGTAAACTCGATCAAAATGGAAAAACAGCTTACCACAGTGTAGTGGAGATGGCATCCTTGGGCATCGGAAGAGCTTTGACGGCCTACTATATGCAATCTGAACAAATTCGCTCGGCCTTTGGCATTCAAGCCGAGTGTAATTCTGATGGAATACTGAATTTCGCAGCAGGCTTTTTGTTAGAAGCCTTTCCCAAGGCAGATGATGTTATTCTGGCTTCAGCTGAACATAACATTGCGACTATGCCTATGATCGAAGAATTTTGGGATTCTGGGAAATCCTTCCGGCTAGAAGATTTTTTACATGAATTGGCAGGACCCTTTCCCTATACGGTTCATGCGACTCGGGAGATTGAAGCCTTTTGTCCCTGTAAAAGGGAATCGGTGCTCAAGGGTATCTTAAGCTTGGGAAGAGAAGAACTGTTACACATCAAGCAAAAAAAAGAAAGTCTGGAAGCCTTCTGTCACTATTGCCGAAAACGGTATGTTATTCCTGCGGAGGAAATCCAGATACCAGAGTGACTTCTAGGCATTTTTTTAGGCTGCGCTATGCTTAACGACAGCAAATTTTTCGGTAGCCCTATCGACCCGATTGCGCAGCATTCTATCGACCTGATAACGAATAACCAGTTTATCCATTATTTGACCGAGAATTCCCAAACCGACTTCATACTCGATTTCATCGTGTACTAAGGTTTTCTCTCCGCTTTCTTCAAAGGTGTGCCGATGCACCCAATGACGAAACGGACCATCCAGTTGAGTATCTTCGAAGTATTCAAAAGGTTGGAATTTTGTCACTCTTGAAGTCCAAGTAATACAAAACATACTATAGCTGAGGTCAAACTTAATCACTTGTCCCTTGCCTAACAGCGGCCCCACCGAATGAAAGGTAATCGAAGGAATCATAGGAGAACTCGACTGCAAATTGCTGGGTTTCGAGAAATATCGAAATAAATCTCTAGGTCTACAGTTGACCAGAGAGGATTGTGAAATAATTGGCATGTTCTGGACCTCTTTTGAAATAAACCCGATTATGCTGATAATTTTTTCGGCAATGCTGTCATCTCTTCTGATATTCGTTGCACCGCTTTATTCAGGGCAGAAACTCGTTGTTTCACTTCCTGAGGAAGCGGAGTTTTCTGTACCTCTTGTAAACAGAGAGAGATGTCCATCCAGTTCCGGGTTAATCCCGGCCAAAGCTCGCTCTCCATCAACTGGATAAACCCGTCCATTACCGCGCCTGAGGCGAGGTAATAATCCTTCCGCTCACCCTTCATCCAAATTTTACGAGCTAAGCCCAAGCTAACCAAGCGTTGTACCGCAGTGCAGATTCCGCCCTTGGATAATCCCAACTGTTCTTGTAGGTCTTCCAAACAAAGCGCATCGGTTTGTAACAGTAGGGCTGCATAGACCTGTCCGACTGTTCGATTAGAACCCATAAATTGAGCCAACTGACCCAAGGGAATCGACAGCATTTGCAACAGGGAATCTGCTGTTTTTTTCATTTTAATTATTTAGAACATACTATTTATTCTAAGTATTCACAATATTTTATTTATTCAATATTTTTTGAACGAAAATATACCCTGAAATGCGGAATTTCTGATTTTTCTTCTGGGCTTTTAAATAACGACCTTGTAAGCCATCTTACTTAGTGATACGATTCCCTAATCAGAAATCCATATTGAATTGTTAACCAATAGTGACTTAACTAATAGTGTGGAGACTATCGAAATGTATTAATTTGTAGAAATCAGGCTGGGAGGCCTATTAATTGAAGAACAATGAAAACAGTTGGATCGGAGCCTATTATCTCGAATTTGCAAAGTTTCAAACACGCTAAATCGATAGGGCTTTGGCTTTGGCTTTTTTTCTTAGCCTTAGTGATTAACTCCTGCATCCTGGAAAAATTTTTTGTAAAATCCAGCTCTCCGAAGCTAGTCACAATAGTACCGCATCCATTTGAACAAGCCGACAGTCTTAAGTCAGAATATTTGCGTTTTGAAAATGCCTTTAACTTTGTGTCTGAACGACAAAGCCTTGTGGGGTCATGGGAACTGATGCAAATTGCGATTGCGCATAGACCAGATAGTTCTGGTGAAAATATCAAGCCGGGCTTAATAGAGATACGCTTCGAATCGGCAGATCGATACAATCCAAAATACGATAGCCCAGGCGAAATGCTAGCCCAAGAATGGAAGAAAAATGGGAAGTCTCTCCTAATGAATTGGCAAAATCCTCTCCGATTTATCGGCCAGAACGACTACGCTCTCTCCATTGTGGTGTTAGTAAAGGGAAAGAATTACTTACGCCCCAATCAAGAAATGAAGAATGTGGAGTTGAAGTTTCAGATTCCTCCGGAACTGCTGGTTCAAGACCGAAGTCCCAATGAGATAGCCGATTCTTTGGCATCTGCTTTTAACTAGATTTACATCGTAAGAAAAGCCTAAATCCTGCGGGAATTGGTACTTATGAAAACCGCTTGGGAGATTTTGATTGGTTAGAAAATCCAAAACCATCCTGCTTTTGGAAGCAGATGAAGGCATCCAAGACGCAATTCAATCTATCGTGATTGAGCAAGAACTGGCCCTGCTGACATCCTACTCCACCGACGATGCACTCAATATGCTTTCGAAGTGCCCGGTAATCGCTGTGTTTATGAATTTGAATTGCATTAATGGGGATGCCCTCGACTTTGTCCATCTGCTCAAACAGGATTTCCCCGAACTTCCCATTCTCGCTTTGTTGGAAGAAAAAAACCAAGCGATGACCATCAATCTCCTGCAAGGAGGGGTCTTCGCCTGTCTGGAATTGCCAATTAATCCTTACGAAGTCGCCTACAATGTGGGCAAGATAGTCGCTAACAGTCTTGAGGCTTACAATCCCTTTGCTCTTCGCTATGAGGAGCGTACCATTGTTATGCCCAATGATTTTAGTTTGGTGACACCGGTGGCCAAAAATTTGGTGGATACATCAATTCCACCAAACGACAAGCGCCGTTACCATGTCATCTTGGGATTGACGGAGATCATTAATAATGCAATCGAGCACGGAAACTTAGGTATCAGTTCCGATGAAAAAAGTAACGCTTTAAAAGCTTCCCGTTTTTTTTCTTTGGCAATAGAACGAGCAAATCAAGAACCCTATAAAAGCAGGGTTGTTACCATCCGCGCGCGCGTCTACCCCGATCAACGCAGTACCGAATATTTAGTTGCTGACCAGGGGATGGGTTTTGATTGGAAAAGTCTCCCTGATCCTAAGGATAACGAGAATTTATTGAAACGCCATGGTCGAGGTATTCTGATTGCCCGTTATGCCTTCGATGAAGTCAGTTACAACGATTTAGGTAATCAGGTTGCCTTAATGGCTCACCTTGAGAGCCCCTATAAGGGAATGATTCTTTAGTATGGCCTACACTGTGATGGCGCGCAAATGGCGTCCCCGTAATTTTGAAGAGATGGTAGGACAGGATCACATTGCCCAAACTATTCGCAATGCCATAAACGGAAAGCGAATAGCCCATGCTTTTCTATTTACTGGAACACGAGGAGTCGGTAAGACTACTTCCGCAAGAATCATGGCCAAGTGCCTAAATTGCGACAATGGGCCGACCGCACAGCCTTGTGACCAATGTTCCAATTGTCTCTCAGTCATCCAGGGCAATTCGATGGATGTGCTTGAAATTGATGGTGCCTCTAATAACAGTGTCGACGATATCCGTGAGCTGCGTGAACAGGTAAAATATGCACCCATGCAGGGAAGACACAAAATCTATATCATCGATGAAGTGCATATGTTATCAAAAGGTGCATTCAACGCCTTATTAAAAACTCTGGAAGAACCACCACCCCACGTTGTCTTTATTTTCGCTACGACCGAATCGAACAAGGTGCCCCATACCATTTTATCGCGAGTGCAACGCTTCGATTTCAAACGAATTTCAGAGCCAAAAATCCGACAACGCCTTGAATTTATTTGTACCCAAGAAAATATTCAGGCTGAGACTGAAGCCTTGGAGACCATTGCGCGAAAAGCCGATGGAAGTATGCGGGATGCCTTAAGTTTGTTTGATCAAGTTTATGCTTTTTCGGGTTCTCAGCTAAGTGTTGTCTCTGTTCGTCAGGTTTTGGGGATTCCTCCTGAAGAGTCGTATGATGCATTAATGAAATGTATTGAAACCAAAAATGAATCTGAAGTGTTTACAATCATCGAGTCTATTTATTCCGAAGGCGTAGAGGTAGCTGAATTTTTATTAGGCTTTGGAAGTTATTTACGAGATTTGCTTTTCTGTAGACAAGAGGGTATTCCACCATCTGCGCTGGGATTGAGCGAGGCAAAGGCAGATCATTTAAGAAAACAAGCAAGTGGCTTTCGCGACGGTGATATCATTCGATTGGGCAAAATGGTATCTGACCTACTAGCGCAGCTAAAAAACTCTGCCATGCCCCGTCTAACCTTGGAATTAGGACTTTCAAGAATGGCGGCCTTGGACAAACTGGTTGTCTTGAGCGACCTCATAAAAGGGGATTTACCCCTTCAGACCACTAGCGCAGTCGAGATAAAAAAAAAAGTCTAGCTGAGAACACAAACTCAACACAGGCGACTCAATCTTCAGAAGAAGATGTCGCTCAAAATAAGATTAAGCCTGTATCTCCCGATTTACCCCAAGCTACTACTCCGGAAGTAAAATTCTCAAACCAGTTTATTCCAGAAGATGTAAACAAGACACCCTCTGATCCTTCCCCTGCCTCACAGCATGGCTCTTTGGAAAAAGCATCTGAGTTAGGGGTTCCTGAAACTTCAGATGAAGAATTGTTTGATGATGACATTGAAATGCTTGATGAAATTTCTTCGGCAAGCAGTGATGAAATGGAACTGTATCAAGCATACTCTCAACTGAATACATCTCCTAACCCCGAATTACCGAACACGCAATCCGATGTTTCTGAATCCGAAAATGAAACGATAACAGTTGCAGCCCTTTCCCCACAAGAATCATTACAAGGAATTGTCGACAATTGGAACTTGTTAATCGAAGAATTTATGCTATCCCATCGGCTGGTAGGCGGGCAGTTTCGAGATACTGTCAGCTCCTTGGCAGATGATTCAGATAAATCCATAAGCAATGATACCCCTGAGGCGCGCCAGGCAATTCAGTCTCAACTTATCATTACTTTTCGTGATCACAATAGCTGTCTGCTCGTGCAGAACAGCGCCTCTTTTCGAAAGCAATTAGAAGAATTTATTGTTTCGAAATTGAAGAATCCCGGTCAACTTTCACTTCATTTTCAGGTGGACCCCAACATACCGATACCGGTCAAACCCGAAACTGTTCTCATTGCCTCCTCTGAGGAAGTTGTGAAGGAAGTTCCCATTATGGCATATTTAATCGAACTATTTGAGGCAAGAATTATCAATTAATTACACAGTGAAATATTGAATCGGCGAAGGAAATGAGTGCCATGATAAGAGAGAATGCCTGTTAATGGCTACCCTTCATTTCCTAAATTTTCATCTTAAAGGAGTACAACCATGAACATGCAGAAAATGATGAAAGAACTGCAGAAGATGCAGACCAAAATGACCAAGGCCCAATCCGAATTGGCTCATTCCAATTTTGAAGCCGATGCCGGCGGGGGCATGGTAAAAGTGGTGATGGATGGGACCTTCAATCTGGTCTCACTAAAGATTAACCAGGAAGCGGTCGATCCAGAGGATGTAGAGGCGCTGGAAGATCTTATTCTAGCGGCGTTTAAAGCAGCCAAAGAAAAAGTCGATGCCAAGAGCCAGGAGCAGATGGGCGGCTTGACGGCTGGTCT
>JBBQAD010000325.1:0-4681 GCA_038315885.1 Fibrobacteria bacterium
CAATCGATTCTTTTTGTTATCGGGGATATGTTTTTCATCCCAGCGAAACACTGCCCAGGCCATGTGAAAGGGATTACTTCGAAAACCATCGGGTTTACCCTGCATTGTCATGGCAGTTTCATTATCGGGAAGTTTAACCAAGGGATGGGGATACTGATATTTGGATTCGCCAAATGGTTCGTCTAATACATACAGACCTTCGGATATTACTTCGCCACTTGGACGAAGGGCCTTGGCCATGGTGGGGGCAGCTTTCAAGCCAAAAGTATGTTCAGTGTATTTCTTCCAAATCTCATCAAGACTCTCTGTATCTCCAGAAGCCAACATGCCTAGCGTCCATAAATTGACTTCTTGGGCTTGCCCGTAGACAATATTCTGATGGAGATAAGGGTCCCAGGAGCGGTCTACCCGAACAGAAATTCCATCGCAGCCCGCCTTAACCCAGCGTTGAAAACGTGCCGCTAATGTATCTGTAAAACAATTGGCGACATTGTCCATCCTAAAATATTCGCCTGCAATATCGGTTTCGATATACTGAATGCGCTCGCCCACTTTTCCAATTAGGGGATCATCAATGGAACGCATGTGCCAGTCTTGCGGGACATCTTTGGTCATGATAATGAGATCGGTGGGAAAAGAAGCAATGGCTTCGCTCACTTCATGTAATTCTTTGGGATGATGCACAAAACTGCGGACAATCAGTTTTTTTCCATGCTTTTGAGCAGCATTATTTAACAGCTCTACAAGCTTCAGAAGCAGTTCGGGTGAAGTCAAAGCAATTTGGGATTCGACTACAGTTAATACATAATGATCAATTTCTGGAAATTGTTCTCCCATGATATAATCATAGCGATCCGTTAACATAGACCACATAGCCTTATTTTCTAAAGCAGGTTCACCAAATGTACCTCTGTTATAATCAGATAGCTCATGTATCCAAAAACTGGTTGTCATCCCAAATTCTTTAGCCCAGTCAAAATAACCGGAACGATTAGCGCGCTCGCGTAACATTTTTAAGGGTCGAATGAGTCCGCGTTCAGTTTGGAAGCAGATGTCATTGAATCCCAATTTTGCACCCAAAGCCACCAAGCGCGGGTCGGGGCAGCCTTCCTGGAAACTCAAAGAACGATAAGTCAGAGCTTTCATCGCAAATACCTTTGTAAAATGACCATATTCAAATTCGAAAAAACCAGTTAGAGCAAATATATAGGGCTTTCAAGGCAATCCAATCGTAAAATTAACCATATAAGATTTAAATTTCGAACATGCGCTATTTTAATCAAAGTTTCTATTTCTTTCGGGAGAATTGGCGAGAAAGCGTACTCCCCCTTTCTGTCATCGAGGTCGGCTATTCAGCGTGGGACAAAAATCGTTCTGTAGAACGTCCGATGGGGCGCAACTTCTTAGGCATTGAGTTGGTTACTGGAGGGGATGCGCGCTTTGTAATCAATGATAAATCGCAAATAGTCCAGGCCGGCAGTGTATTTATTAAGCAACTCAAACAAGCACATCGCTATGAAACAGGTCCATCAGGAAAATTATTCAAACGCTTTCTTTCGCTTGGCGGTTCAGCGCTGCCTATTCTTTTAAAATTATTGGAGTTACAACAAATCAATACACTTCAATTGAAAAATACTCGCTGGTTTATTGATATCCATAAAAGACTGATACAATTAGGAAAATCACGAAACCCTGGTTGGGAGAGTGATAGCTCTCAACTTGCCTACCAACTTCTGCTAAAGCTCTACGAAGAGAGTACTCTGAACCGAATTGCCGAACCCATTCAACTATGTCAAAAACTATTTAGCCAACAAGTCGAAAAACAATTCAATGCAACTGATTATGCCAATTTTAGCAAAACATCAATTACCCATTTAAACCGCTTATTTAATCAGACCTTCGGTCTTTCTTTGATGGCCTATTTTAGAAAAGAACGACTTCGCTATGCAGCAAGTATGCTCAGTGATACAGAAATACGCATTCACGATATTTCGGAATCTTTGGGTTTTAATTTGTCCTTTAATTTCAGCACCCAGTTCAAAAAGGAATTCGGAATCAGTCCATCCGAATTTAGAAGAAAGAACAATTAGAAGAAATTAAACCGATTGGTTTCGGGATTGCTATTTGAAAAGCCGTCGAATACTTGGGTCGCCGTCTTCGTTAGCCAAAAAAACACAAGTCTTCTTGAAAATTTAATGCCAGAAGTGGTACAATTTATCATTCCACAAACTTTTTAAGTGATAGGCATAAAAGGGTAAAAAATGAAATTGGTCAGTTTGATTTATGTTTCAAGGATGGTAAATAAACCGAGTATTCAGGATCTGATGCAATTATCGGATGCTGCTGAAATAAAAAATAAAAAGTTAAACATTACTGGTGCCTTGACCTATAATGGTGGGCACGTTATGCAACTGTTGGAGGGTGACTATCCAGAAGTAAATAGGCTCTTCCAAACTATTGCCACTGATAGTAGACATAAGGATGTCACTCTTATTTGCTATAAAGCTAATTCCATCCGACATTTTCCCAATTGGGGCATGCGCTATTTACAATTGCAGGCAGATGAAATTTCCCAAAAAATAAAGGCATTGGGACGCACCTCACCTTTTGCTCCTTTTCCTATGGAAGAAGACGCAGCTCTTGAAATCCTAACGAGGCAATGTCATGCTGCAACAGGCACGAAATCCACTGCTTAGAAATTTGATAACATCGAAATTTTTATTAAAATTATTCGACGAATGTAGGATAATTTTACAGCTGGTTGTATAGTCGGACAGAGGCATTTAGTCCTCTGACCAGACTGGCATTTCGATTCCACTAGGGTCTTGAAAGTGGAACCGCTTTCTCCCCTGGAATTGAGTATGTATCATTAGAAATTATTCAATTGTAATGGGATTATTTCGCTGAAACAGGCTCGTGTAAGTATGATTTATCCGAATATTACACTACCGCGATACCTTTTGAAACTTCCATAACATATGGAAAGCGAATTGGATTTACTGTAAATTTTTTTCCGTTGATTCAAAAATAAAATTTAGTATTCGACTGTTTAACGGATGCAACAGCAATTGCCATAGAACCGTGATACCCGCAATCAATATTTTATTTATTATTGATCCTGAGGTAATTTTGAATAAAAAAGGGCATATTATTCTTATAACCGAGTAAGACAAACTTTTTTACTACATGTTAGGTAAGCGCCATTTTTCTAGTCACTTTTCACTTCAAGTGGGTGTGATGTCGCCGAAGGCGTTTCAAAAACCTTCAATTTTAACGAAATTTAGTGAAATCTAGGTTAATCAAAAAAAACAGAAATTATTCAGCCATAAAACGAGTGTCAGAAGAACTAAAGGCCAGAGTGATTATTGCAGAAGCAAATGTCATGCGGTATATTTGGAGTGGTATGTAGCACTTCGGTACGGGTGGGTGGTAATTGTGCGAAATAGTGACGCTACTATAGATTTAATTTTTAGTGAAGCTCCTCTAAAACGCCGAATGGTGTGGAGAATGACCTTCAGTTATCTCCCGAAAATATCGCCGAAATTGCAACGTATCTAATTGAAATGGGTTCGGATCCCGATGCAAGCTGCGAGACTTATGGTGGAGGAGTAAACCAAACGCCACTTCAATACGCAGCATGGTTCAACCAACGAAAGGCAGTTCAAATCCTAAATGAAAATGGTGCTGATAAAGGAAAAAAGGATTCAAACACAAAAAGAACTGCATCGCAATGGGCCGCTCAATAGAACAACAAAGGAATCGTCGAACTTTTGGGAGCATGAATAGAATTGACATACCAATGGTTTTTGTCTCCATGTATCCAGGGGAAGAATTCGATTCCGTTGCCCAGTCCATGCGGACTAGGAATATGAAGTTTTCAAATTTTTACTTTGTCCTCTGAAAACAACTAAACGTGTCGTTTGTTAATATATTAGTTTGCTTAAACAGTACTGTTCAATGAACAAAAACCAAGGAGTCCAAGAATGGCAGCCAAAAAAGTGACGGGCAAAACTGCAGCTAAGAAATCAAGCAAAGTTTTAAGGAGCCCTAGTACAAGCAAATCCTCAAAGTCAGCAGCTGGCAGCGCTTTGTCACAAACCAATACTCCCAAAAAGCAAACAACTGGGGAGGTTGCCAGTAAAGCATCAAAGGTCTTAAGGGATGGGCGATCTGGAAAGGCATCAAAATCAGCAGCAGGTAGCGCTTTGTCTCAAACATCAAAGCGAGTTGCAAAAAAATCCGGCAACGCAACAGGTCCAAAAAAAAAGAAATGAAAATCAAAGAAATAAAAGCCAATTAACATGTAACCACTCAAACTGTAGGTGATTAGACAAGGAAACTTCTTGGAAATTTGCATCATCCAAAATTTCTTTTAGTAGCATGAATTTGAACTGATTACCTACAATACGTTTACAAAGCTGTAGCCTTAGGGATTCTTAATCGATGTCTACGGAATGACATAAAAATGATGACAATGAAATCAATTATCCTTCAATATTAAACATTTCATCAATATTTTTTTACACAAAATCCTTGTTAGGATTTTGTCCTACTACCTAATATCCTCACATCTATATTGGAATTTTAATAACAATACTTGTTAACAATATTTATGATTTTGAAAATGAAATTAGGAATTAAGAGTTGCAGAAATAATGAAGTCACTTATACATGAAATACT
>JBBQAD010000090.1:0-9517 GCA_038315885.1 Fibrobacteria bacterium
TACCATTCTTTCGATTCTAAGTCCGTTTTATAAGCGAAGATCAAAAAAACCAATTTTTTTTCACTAAGCGGATTGGGATAAACAAATCGTAAACCTGCATTCTTAATCGAGAGCTTTCTGCCCGCTACTTCTAAAACCGAATCTCCCACTAATTTAAAGGGAAATCTTTTAAATATTTTTGCTGTCACCTTATTTTCATTCTGATTGCCCAGAAGAATTAGGTTACAGTTTTTAATTTGATCTTCTTTAACATCTATATCTGCAACAACGGGAATTTTGCCAATGGCCATTTCGTTCCAGCCATCTCCTGACAATGCGGCCTGTTTGGCAGATTCCAATAAAATCTGACGACTTAACTGTGTGCCTTGCGTACCATAAACAATGAGTAAAGGTTCACCTTCATATAATTGATGAGCTGCACCGGCTTGATAAGGTCGAAGCGGTTCCTTCTTTGGCTTCCAATATTTTTGAAGTATCCAACCCGTATCTGATTGGATTAAATAAATCGAGCTGGGAAAGGGAGATTTAATCGTGTGCAAGGAATAGCCAGCCTGGATCAGAAATTTGCTGCTGTCTTTCCCCCTATACCTTTCTAATAATTCGGATAAATCAATTTGTAACACCGATATATTTTTCAATCCCAAACAGATTCCTGCTATATCAGTATTAATTATTGTCGATGTTACACTTGCAAGGTTATGCGGATTCTCAAATTGGTGAATTTTTAGGTAATAATGTTCCCCTTTCGAGAGCGAATGACTCTCAAAACGGATATTTCGGGGCGAAGGATTGCGACTGTGAGTCATAATAAAAGGCTGTGAAGGAAAGAATCCTTTGTTATTATGGGCATTCTCAGGATGTTCCAAATGAAGAATCGGAGATCCCAGTTTCTGCAATTGCTGAACCATGATTCTGCTTAAATCAAGTGGAACACTCCAATCCTTTCGGCCATGCTGATTAAAAACAGGCACATTCAGTAGATTTACAAGGGGAAGCTCAGCTCCAAATCCATAGTTGGGAATGGCCCCTGCAAATATTGAAGGATTTCGACTGGCTACATACCAAGTTCCTCCTCCACCCATCGAGCCGCCTGCGATGTAAATGCGATTGCTATCAATTGGATACCATTTTCGCATATATTCAATTACTTGTAAGACATCGTTTTCACCCAAACCTTGATAGCTCAAATCGCCTCTGCCCCACGCTTCCGCCCGGATATAATCAGAGTTTGAAATTGCATCCGATTTAGGAGTGGGTCTTCCTTGACTTCCATGCAATTGGATTAATAGGGGATAGCTGATTTTTTTATCTAATTGATTGGGAACTGTTACCACGAAGGGCTGCCCGCTTCCATCCACTTGACTGTAATAGGCAGACCAGAAAGAGTTCCGTTTGTAATCCAGGTAATCGATATTCTTATCCAGGCTATCGATGAGAGCTGTAAAGTCTGTGAGAATGCGATTGATCTCTTCCAGATCAAATAGGACTTCACCATTCAAAACCGCAAGACTAAAGGCTACCAAACCTCGGTGACGCTGTAATACTTTAGGAAGAGAAGAACCGTCTTCCCAAGGTATATCCATTAAAAACTTCTGTCTAATTGATTTTATTTTCTCCGGTCCTTTTGACAATAATTTTCCAAGACTACTGGGCTCTTTCAGCCTCAGCAATTGGCAAGAACCAGTATCTAAACACAGTTTCAGAGTATCATATTCTGAAGAATCCTTTGAAGGAGGTATAAGTAGTGTAACCGATGCCCTTTCCATTGAATCGGCCTGTAGTAAACCTTTAGCTAAATCTGTATTGGCATTTCGAATCGAAACTGATTTACCTATAAGATTTTTCTGAGCGATTACTATTACTTTCATTTTTGATTTAGCAAAGTCCGGACTGCTAAGTGTACTGAATTGTTCAGAATCGTTGGTATTTTCAAGCAACTTTAATGTATACATCGATTCAATATTTCTATAACTGTCAGTGGCAGGAAACCAGGCCGCCTTGTAATTGGCATTGGCACCTCGTTTATCGGCATCGTTCATGTACAATTGGAATTTAAAATTGAGTCCAAGCTTGGGGTCGAGTCCCAAATTTTTCCAGGGTAAACGAATTTCAATGTTACACCAATCATCTTGGCAAACTCGGACATATTCCAAAGGAAGCGAATTCTTCTTTAAATTTACATCTGAACGATAATCATAAAATGCGACTCTTGATTTGGAATGCTGAGAGTCTCTGCCAGGAGCCAATATCCATTGGCATAAATTTTTGATTTTACTATCCGTAGCGAAATACAGTTCTAGTGCGTCTCCTCTATAAAGTTGGGTGCTGTCAGCAGCTTCAATTGCAACATCATCACGAACATGAGCCCAGACAAGTAAGCCCTGCTCATCCCAAGCCAAGCTAATTGAGGCATCCATATCCCAAGCAGGTTTTAATTCTTGCTCTGCAGGAAGAAGGACTGCAGCATGATAACCCTTCGTGCCCCATTCCTTATTAATTCCATCGATTCGGATATTATCTAACCTAGGAATTGCCTTGACGCTTGCGCCAACCAATTGGGCCTGCCAGAGATACAAAAGCCCAAATAAAAAGACTGAGCGTAGCATAGCGAATCCTTTCACTAAAAAAGAAAGCATAGAAATACCCCCCAAGCACTCAACACAAAAGATTTCTATCAGAACTAGCTAAGGTTTTCGAAGCTTTAGGCGTAATGGTTCAACAGGAGGCTGTCCAAAAAAGCTTCCTTAGCTATAATTTTAATTCAATTGTAATCTCAAATTTCTAAAGACAACCGGGAATATTTAAACCTGAGTTTAATATTTGCAGGCTTATAATGGATAGAACCCGCAAATTCTAATTAGTGCTTACAATATAGTAGGTGAATTCTACCGCTTTTCAGTTCCAACCAGTTGATTTCCTAGAGTACTGAAAATACTCACTAAAATCCAGCAGAAGAGAGCAGACCAAAAACCAGTGATATAGAAACCGGGCAGAATCCATGCCACTAATCCTAGCATTGCTGCGTTTAAAACCAATAAAAAAAGACCAAGTGTCATCAGTGTTAAAGGAAAGGTGAGTATAAACAAAACGGGGCGCACTAGCGCATTAACAAAGCCAAACAATAGAGCAGCAATTAGAAGCACGATAGGACCGGCGACCGCTACACCTGGCAGAAACCAGGTTGCCAAGCCGAGACTTAATGCTGTAACCAATAATCGAAGCAGAAATTTAACCATGCCTCAATATTACAAAAAATGGAGCATGCATTCACCTTACTCATAAGTATGCTGGCAATAAACCTTTCACTATTTATAAACCCGGTAAAAATGAGGGGATGACTTTTGAATCGGTTTGTTCGCCTTGCCATTTTCCCGATAGGCTATAGGGTAGACCTAAAGAACCATTTAGCAGCATCCCAGGTTTATTTTTAAAATTTGTCGGAATTGAAATTGAAGTTGATGCCGCTTTGCCTGGATTCTCAAATACATGATAGGTGTATTGTAACTCTCCCTTATTGTAATCATAGTAACCATAAAAAAAGCGTGTGTCGACAAAATGATTGATTTCATTGACTCCAGCTGATTGCTTTAGCGGCTCTCCGTAAATGCCTTTGTTACCGCGTTCAAAAAAGTAAAATGCCCGCTCATAGAAATGCTTATCGCCGGTTAATTTATAGCCCATCATTAAAGTGTTAACCAATGATGTAGTATACACGGGATCCCAAAAGGTCACCGTTCCGGCAACCGCTGAATATTTATGGTAAATCTTACCGTTTACAATTCCAAATGAGCTCGCCGTATACTTGTACTTTTCGTCCATTCCATATTTATCGACAAATCGGGCCATGGCAACTATTCTGTCTGCAATATCCTTTCGTTTAGTAACTCTCCAGGCTTGCGACATGCCCTCTATTAGAACTCCTGTCATAAAAGGAGATGTAGCTCGATCTCCTTTTATGAAAGCCCCCTCACCTAGTAGTTGATCGACTGCCCAACTGTCACCGAAATACATTCCTCTTTCATCCCAGTATTGGGAATTCATCAATACTTTAAGAATTTTATCTCGCAGTGTAACCCAGCGTTGCTTTCCCGTGGCTTCGGCGACCCTGGTAACCAAATGTAAATGACGACCCAGGAGTCGTGTTCCATAATTGAGACATCCGGATTTTGGTACACAACCATAATCCGAAGGTTCCGTCCATAATTTTTCCACCACTTCGGCCAATTTTTCTGCTTCTGCCAGAGCCGCCTGATCGCCATTATGTTCATAGAGTGCTACTAGACCCCAACCCCAGATATGATCGGCGCCATATCCATTGTAATCTTCTTGAAAACTGGAACTCTTTCGATACTTGGTTTTAAAATAATCAGCCCAGACCTGAGCTCTCTCCCAGTATCCCTTCTGACCGGTTCTGCGAAACATCATCAAACTAGTCCATAAATCATCACCTTCTGTATCTCCATGGACATCAGGATTTACGGATTTAAAATCACCTGCGCTGCTGTAGTTCGGTTCTGCACTTTTTGCCCAAGTTTTGCCAAAGTGGGTATAGGTATCTTTTTCATCTTGAAGAGTCGGCATGGGGAAACCGCCTACCTCGGCAGAATATGTAACTATCGAAAAGGAGGGAATCCCCAGGCATAAAAGTAATACCTTAAAATTAATATTTTTCATTTTCAATTTGAAATTATTGTTCATGAGGGATCCTTTGATCTAAAATTATTGTATTTTCTGATATATTTTCTTTAATGCCTTTAATTGTATATAAAAGCCCATCGCGGTTTTTCATCAGCATATTGGAATAATCAGGCAGAAAAATGCTCGAATAATTGCTGGTTATCTTTACCTTCTTTTTTGGATCAATCACGGTTGTATAATTATACTGAGAACCATTTCCAGCGCTATGCTTATAAAAGTATACATCTGAATCAACCCCGTTTATGAGTATAAAAACATTATACTCTGGGATGTATCGCCAACGACCAAATGTACCATTACCTAAACCCGAACCCGGTGCACCAGAACTAGCTTTGCGGGACCAGGATTTTTTATCCAAATCCAAGACGTAGGGTCCCCCGCCTACCCAGGCTACAATTTTATCTGCTTTTGAATCATAAGCTGCTGCGGCGTATTTTGATCCAATTACAGAGCCACCGCCAGAAGTGTTCCATTGGTTCTTCGCATTTTTTTTGCCGGCAATATCATAGACTAAAAATTTGCCCGAACCAATATTGAATAAGAGATGACGTTTGGTATCAACAACACCTTTATGAGCATCCCAATTATGGCTTTCTTCTAGAACGACATTCCAACTATTGTTATCATAATCATAGGCATACAGATAATTCGGGTCGCGCATATACACTTTTTTCGAAATTGGGTCATATTCGCTGGTAAAATTACAACAAGCTGTTGTGGGCCCGTTGCTTCCCTTGGGACGCATATTACTCCAACTTTTAGTCTGCAAATTCGCGGTCCAAGTCAATTCGGTTCCTGAGCCGCTTCCCGCTCGTGAACCGCCATAAGCAAACAACCGTTTAGCATGACCTACGTAGGCTAGCCCGTCATAGGTGTGGCGAGCCGCGGGGTCACCGTTACTCAAGGGATCTTTATCTGCATAAGAACCCGTATTACTCATCAAGCGTTTCCATTTCAATGTTTCTATATCAAATGTGTAAACAGAATTATCATGAGAATCTTGATGTCCGCCTCCCCAGATGATCATTTGATGTTCTATGGGGTCATAAGCCCCCCCACTCCATGCCGATTGGACGCTTTCGCATTCATAACTGTTCACATTAGGGTCGCAAACCACGCGCATTTTTGAATTTTTGACTGTATACCAAGAATCAGCGGGTAGATTAATTAAAAGCTGATTGCCAAAAACGAATGATATAGACAAGAATAGCCATAAAGTAAACAAGGTTTTTATCATGGTTTAAATCCTGCCTTTACGATTTTAATCGCAGTATCATTTGGTTCTTCTAATGCCCCGCAGTCAGCGGGTTTTTGGCGTGAATTTTTCCAAAAGTCATCAGAAACAAGAGCGGCTGAATTACATCTATTTTCTAGCATACCTCCCGCCTTGGGACTGAAATCATTTATTTCGGCATTATTAAAATCAGTTTTGTAATTCCCGGGCAAGAATCCGGGGATATCCAGAATCTTGAGTTGTCCGATATTATTGTGAATTATATTGTTCGTGGACTCAGAAGAATCCCCTAAAAATATCCCGTCGGGAAGGTAAACAGCATTAAAAGCGAAGGCATTGGATGATTCACTAATTTGAGATGCGGCTTCCCAATTTCGTAACTCTAAGGAACCTGAACCAATAAGAGTATTATGATAAATTTTCACCCCCCGCACTGATTGCCCTCTCCCATAAGAACGAATTGACCAGGAGCAGTTTTGAACAATATTATTTATCACTTTTGCTGAACCATGTAGTCGCATCCCTATACCGCAATTCCAGATAGCATTGCGCTGAAGGATGGATTTTAATTCATCACTGACTGCATTACCTGCCGTTGCCGGACCAAAAACCGCAATTGCCATGTTGCCGATATCATGAAGGATATTGTCTGCGACTTCGATTCGATAAGATCCGGTTTGTACTTGAATTCCAAAGCCTGTCGAATCGTTTTTATTTCCGATATGATGTATCCAATTATCAGACACTCTCCAATTATGTGCCGTATAGGGGCCATCCAGCCGGCCAATTCGTATGGCACCTAATCCTGAGGGAAGAAAGGAGTGAAACTCATTATGTTGCACTACTATATCATGATGATTCCCCTCTGAATTAACTCCTATACTTCCGATTCCATGAAAGACACATTTTTGAATAGTGATATTGTTACACGGTTCTTCTACTTTCAATTTTATGGCATCTGAATTGGGCGGAGTTGAATCGATATCTAGACCATCTATAACCCAATAACTTGTCCCACTTAAGTTGATTAGATTATTGGAATTTGATGTTCCCCGTAATACAACCTTTTCGCCAGGCCAGGCACGAAGCACTCGCTCTCTATTAAGCATGCCAAAACCTGAAAGATGAAGGCCACTTACCGAGTGAATTCCCTTGCGAAGTGATACTGTATCTCCAGGCAGCATGCTGCTAACTACCTGGCGAATATCCTCCCCAGGCTGCAAAGAGAGATGAAGAGAAGTGCCAATCCATTGAGAATCCGAAGCAACATTATTGATGCCTGATTTTAGACTAAGCGACTGATACAAGGGTTTTACTTGGTGAGAATTGCCTCCAGAACTCATGGCTAATTGGGGTAACTCTCCCAAGGGCAGTGAGGGAAAAATAAGGGTATCGCTTAATGATGAAAGCATCCCTACAAAACTGGAATCTGAAATAGGGGTCCAATAGGGGGTTCCCACCAAACACATGTAGTCTCCCTTTAAATTTCGGTTCTTAGGTATCGGAATACGCGCTAAGGTGGTGAAGTCCAATTGAGCGTCTCCTAACTTCAGTGTATCTCCAAGCGATATTCTTTTATTTCTTAGTAAAAATTTTAGAGTTCCATCTAAGTTATGGCCCTCAAGATTATACTGACCAGATTCCCTTAACGAAAATTGAAAATTTCCCAGACTATCGCTGGTGGATTGATTGCTGGCGGGCAATGTTGCATTAGGTCCTGGTATAAAATCCACTGGGATTAATGTAACAGTAACACCTTCCTTAACGATTGCGGAAGCATCTAAAACTCTTCCTTTAACCATGGCCAAATCGCCTGTGGAGGTCTCTGTTCCGGTTCCTGCGACTCTATCGGCACAACTAGAAAGGAATACTATTGCAAAAAATAGGGTAAAGGCTAGTGCTATACCAACAACGGAAAATAATTTTAGCCCTTTTCCAACAAAAGGAAGATTATTGAATGCTTTTTTATAAGAAAAATTTTTGCTGGCCCATTTCTTCGTGTTACTATTTAATGAAATCATAGTGGTAACTTTGTCATAATTCATAATTTTGCTCCCTGGTTGTGGGTAGCGTTTTTTACAGTCCTGGTCAGTTCAAAGTTTTGAAGATTGATCTGCAAAACAAGTTCAGCATGATTATCTTGTTTGACCTTCTCAAGAATCCGTTTGCGTAAATCAACTATCATTGCATCAATTTCTTTTTTTGTTTCTAGGCTCATGCTTAAAGTCAGAGTTGAAAAGGTTTGACTATCAAATTGTTCTTCATAAGCCAAGGCGCCCAATTTTTGCATATGGCCATGAAAGGCAACTAGAGCGGCTGCTTGCGCCCCCTTGGTGCTTTTAAAGAACTTAGTGTGGTAGACCCATCTATTTTCCAGTTCACTCCAGGAGACAAAACCCGATTGTTTCAGAAATTTCAAAGAGGCACTTACTTCTTTGGCGCTAAGTGGATAACGCGATTTAGAAGCTATCGCTTGGGGCGAGGCCTCGCTTAGATCCAAGTCCAACAGGGATAATACAAGTGGGTGATACCATTTTGCAAAATATTGATAGGCTTCTTGTTCTAACTCTAGAGTTGTAATACTGGGACAGAGAGATTGAACGAGCGCAAAGCCTTTTGCCTTTTGACTGGGTGATTTAGACTGATTGTAATTCACTAGCGCATTGAAATATTCCAGTTCTTTGCTACTGAGATTACAAAATCGGTGATAGGCAGAGAGATACTTATTGCTTAAACGTCGGCCTTTTAAAACATCCAGCAAATGAGAGCGTGTCGCAAAACCAAATTCATCGACAAGCGTCTGAAAACGAAAAGCCGGGCGCTGGGCACGGTAAAACTCCAAAAAGTCTTTGAGGTACTCCCTGAAATTCAGGTAGCCAAACAGATTAGGAGCAGAAGTCATGGCTTAAGAATAGCCGATTTTTTATAAATTACAGAACAAATATTTTGATTTAAATAAAATTAGAGGTTTTTTTTTAGATTATTTAGGATTAATCAGAAAATAATTTAGAACAGACTTTAGATCAATTGTTCGCAAACTTGAAGAAACTGTCATTAGCTTGAGTAATCGAAGAGCGAATCACGTATTGCACGCCCCGCCATGACCGAACTCGAAGCTGATTTGAACTAATTGGCACCGACCTCGATGAACTGTCTGCGAAACGCGGCCGATTGCATTATAATGGCCCTAGTTGGTATGGAGCTTTTCAAATGGGGAAAAAATGATTCAAATTCTAAAGGTCGGTATTTTTGCTTTTTTCATTGTTTTTCCAATACATGCCACCGTTTACCATGTTGAGACCAACGGCGCAGACAAAAGCGACCGCGATGGCCTGTCAACAGGCAAAGCCTGGCTTAGCCTGGCTTATGCGTGTGAGAAAGCTGTGACAGCCGGAGACACCATCCAGATTGGTAAAGGCACGTTTACGGAATCGCGCTCTTGTGTATTGAATAATGGATTAACAGTTCTGGGGCAGGATACGTCCATGACCTTTGTTAAGGGGTCGGGGACTTGGGCGCTGAATCCTGATAAGTTTGATTTTGAAAAACATAAGGAAAACTACATCATTTTTAGTAATAGCAAAA
>JBBQAD010000297.1:0-5174 GCA_038315885.1 Fibrobacteria bacterium
ATATTGATATTACTTTAGACATGGCGTGGTCATGGAATAAATTCGCAACCGCCCACTTCAGCTCCTGGTTAGGGTCGCATATGCGCAGTTTCCCCCTAGATACCTTTCGGGTTCAGAGGGGCGATACCAGCGACAATGTAACTGTATCACAAATTGCTTCTGAACTTTACCCTATTTCCTATCACTTAAGTCGGAGTATGCTGCAAGGGTATCCGATGTCTCTTCGATTTAAAGGTGAGGACTTAATGGAAGGTCAATCAATTGCTTTTGCCAGAGCAGAGCTGATTTTACCCTTTGAAATCCGCACCTTTCTTTCCGGCCTGCCCCTAACCTCATTGACACAGTTACAATTCACATTCTTTGCTGAAGGGGGTAGTTCGCTACCTGTTGCTTTTGACGGAGTTCAGGATTACCTCAGTAAAGGAAAAAATGAATTCTTGTCTGATGTTGGCTTACGAGCTTCCCTTAATTTTCTGGCTTATCATCAATATCCTTATACGATTTATGTTCAGTTCGCCAAACCCATAAACAATCTGCAAGCCGAAGATTTTTTCTATGACGATTATGCGGGCTATGGATTCAGCTCTGGGAAAGACTATTTAGAGGCCATTAATTCGATTGCCATTCGGGCAGGATTTGAATTCGGTCGATTTTAAGGCTGATTACCGCTTTTTGTTGGGCTATTTGCCCTTTGAAAGTCCAGTTCTGATGAAATCCCAACCTTGCTCTCATGTGCCAGGCTTCTATCTTTAGCTTCTGAACCAGAAAAGTTGAAGGTAAATGTGAAGCAAAATTCAAATGAAAAAAAATTGGGTCTAACCACTCAAATCATCCATTCCGATCGCCAGGATCACCCCGAACATGGTTCTCTGCATAAACCGATACATACTTCGGTCGCCTACGATTTCCCCAAAGCGGAAGATTTAGCCGCGGTATTTCAAAACAAGGCGAAGGGTTTTGCTTATGCCCGCCAAGCAAACCCAACTGTGCAAGCTTTGGAAAATAAAATCACCATGATGGAAGAATCGATAGGAAGCGTTTGCTTCGGCACCGGAATGGCGGCCATCGGCTCCACCTGCTTGGCTCTTCTGCGAAAAGACGATCATATTGTTTCTGGAGTACATCTCTTTGGTAACACCAATAGTCTATTACGCACCCTAGATTGTCTGGGCGTAGCTGTCAGTTTTGTCGATGCGACCGATGTAAAAAATGTTGAAAAAGCATTGACTCCAAAAACCAGAATGGTTTTGGTCGAAACAATTGCCAATCCCGCCACGCAAGTTGCTGATCTTGAAGGAATCGGGGAACTTTGTTACTCCCGGGGAATTCTTTATATGGTTGATAACACCTTAACCTCCCCCTACCTTTTTGTTCCCAAAAAAGTGAAAGCATCTTTAGTGGTCAATTCTTTGACCAAATATTTTGGGGGACATGGTAACGCATTGGGAGGATCTGTTACCGACACAGGCTGTTACAATTGGAACAATGATCCGGGAATTTATGATATCTACAAAATGGAGGATTCGCAGCGCTGGGGATTAACGCAAATTCGAAAAAAAGGTTTGCGGGATTTCGGCGCAAGTCTGAGCCCTGAATCGGCTCATCTGCTTTCAGTTGGGTCAGAAACATTGGCACTTCGTATGGAACGCTCTACCAGTAATGCTTTAATCCTGGCAGAACTGTTACAGAAGCATCCTAAAATCTCCCATGTCTATTATCCCGGACTAAAAGATCACCCACAATTTGAACGCGCCCAAAAATTATTTAAACGCCCAGGAGCTTTATTCAGTTTTGAATTGGCACCGGGACTGGATCCCTTTAAATTTCTCAATGCGACAGAACTAATTGTGAACTCCAGCAATCTAGGCGATAATCGGACCTTGGGAATCGCAGCTGCCCATACCATTTTTTATGAAATCGGTCCCGAACGGAGAGCCCAAATGGGAATCAAGGACAATTTGATTCGTATCTCCACCGGTATTGAGGATTGTCAAGACCTGTGCGATGATTTTGAGAATGCCTTAAGTTCTTGCTAGAGAATCACTGAATATATTAACCCAATAAAAGGGAAATAGTATGCCGGTTGCATGTGTTCACATCCAGGTATTACCCGAATACCGCGAAGCATTTATTAATGCCACACGAGAAAACCACGCACAATCCATCTTGGAAAAAGGAAACCTGCGTTTTGATTTTTTAGAATTAGCGAGTGACTCCAATCAGTTTATGCTTTACGAGGCCTACGAAACCGAAGCCGCTGCGAAAGCCCATAAAGAAACCAAGCACTACCAGACCTGGAAAACGAAGGTTGAGAATATGATGGCAGTGCCACGCAAAGGTATACAATACCAACTTCTAGCGCCGCTTTCAAATTCATAATTGTATACATACTGTTAGGATGAGCAGTTCCTTAGACCGAAATTCTTTTTCAACTACCTTTAGCCAGGCCAAAGTACCTCCCATGCGGCTAGGCTCTGGCGCAGCCTCCCATTTAAACGATGTGATCCCGGCTGAGCACAGGGTACTCTTAATTACAGGAGGCAGTGAAGAAAAGCCGGCACCCTACCTTCCCTATATTTTTAAAAGCGTCGACTTCACTCTTTGGGATGTTCACAAAATTTCGGTTTCAGGAGAACCGAGTCCGTCTCAAATTGATGCACTCTGTAACGAATTTAAAGATGCCGGGATTCAACATGTGGTTTCCGTAGGTGGAGGCAGTGTTATAGACACTGGTAAAGCCGTTTCAGCTATGTTAACCCAGAGAAGAGGTGTCAAAAATTTTCTGGAAGGCGTGGGACACGATGTCTACAATGGTCAAAAAATTCACTTTGTCGCCCTGCCTACCACCTCGGGACCGGGGAGCGAGTGTACCAAAAATGCTGTATTAACCGAAATTGGAGAAAGGGGTTTTAAAAAATCTTTACGGCATGATACACTAATATCCGATTTGGTCATTCTTGATCCAAACTTGATGATAAGCTGCCCGTCATCTGTAACAGCTGCTTGCGGCTTAGATGCCTTCACCCAATGTATGGAACCCTATTTGTCTCCTCAGGCAAGCCCCTTTACTGATGCACTAGCATTAGAAGGGATGCGGCTCATTGCCGGAAATTTAAGCAAAGCTTGTAATGAAGCTTCACAAGATATAGAGTGTCGATCAAATCTGGCTTTAGGATCTTTTTTTTCAGGAGTCTCTTTGGCCAATGCTGGCCTCGGTATTGTGCACGGACTTGCCTCTCCCCTAGGGGCTCATTTTCGTATTCCCCATGGCGTAGTTTGTGGAACCTTACTGGCTACAGCTGCAAAAATCAATTTTAATGCAATGCTAAAAGTTTCAAACCGACATCCAGGTATTCTAAAAATGGCAACTATTGCCCATGCTATCCTGCTAGAAAATCGACCCCGCCACTCCGCCACTGAAAATATTTGGGCGGAAGCTTTGCTTGAATATTTAAACGTGTGGACAAAGAATTTAAGCATCCCAACCTTAGGTCAATTCGGAATAACAGAAGAGCATTTTGATCAAATTGTAGAAGAGAGTAACAATCGCAACAATCCTGTTACACTGTCGAAGCATGAAGTTCGGGATTTGTTGTATCAACGATTGTAAGATGAATTTTCCGTTTCCCGAAGGAACTAGTTTTACCCATCGATTCACTTGAGAAAAGCACTGATGGATGATGAAGCACCTTGGTGGATTATAATAAACTGCCTCGAAAGCAATAGAGAAATTGAAAAAAATTAACGGTCAATGTTTTACTTCGATAAATCCACAAATAACCAGATCGTTCGAACTGAGAAAATTTCCTTTATATCCATTTTCAAATCTGAATATAGGTGCCCTCCAAATTAACACCACTCAGTACCTAAGGCTATGTTATCAAATGAAATACAACTTTGATTAAAAGTGTCCGTAGAATCTTCTCTAAAAATCAGACTTGAAATGAAGATAGTAGAAGACGAAAATGGGAGGGTGATAAACTATATTGCCCATCCCAATCAAAATCTTACCATGCCTAACAACGAACCTCTCAGCACCTTAAGCCCCACGCAACGGCAAGCAGTTGAAAAATGCCAGGGTCCGCTTTTGGTATTAGCTGGAGCCGGTAGTGGTAAAACTCGAGTATTAACCGCGCGTATCACTTACCTGCTGTCTCAAAAGCATTGTCTTCCTGAAAATATTCTGGCTGTTACATTCACCAATAAGGCCGCCAAAGAGATGAAAGAGCGCCTCGCTATGTCTTTGGGTAAAGCAGTGGTTGATGCCATGTGTGTCAGTACCTTTCACAGCCTGGGCCTTCGCATTTTACGAGAATCTGGCAAATGGATGGGTCTTTCGGAACAATTTACCATCATTGATTCTGATGACCAGCTGTCTTTGATCAAACGGATTATTCGAAATTTTACCCGCGGTTATAAAAACGAAAAACCCGAAGATATGGCTGCGAAAATCAGCTTGGCAAAAAATCGTCGCTTTAATCCAGAGACTTTTTTGCTGAAGTATCCTGAAGACAGGAAAACGGCACGTGTCTTTGATGCCTATCAAAAGGCTTTAAAGAAAACCCAATGCGTTGATTTTGATGATTTACTGTTACACCCGCTCGAATTGTTTACAAAACATCCCGAGATACTAGAACTCTATCGAAACCGGTGGAAATTTCTATCCATCGACGAATTTCAAGATACCAACGCCGCCCAGATAGAATTAGCTCAATTGCTGGCTGCCCCTGACAATAACATTATGGCGGTAGGTGACGATGATCAAAGCATTTACTCCTGGCGCGGGGCAGAGATACAAAACATTTTATCGTTCGCCTCCCGGTTTCCCAATGCAGAAACGGTGATCTTGAAAGAGAACTACCGAAGCAGTTCGCAAATCTTATCTGGCGCTTTGGCTGTAGTTGAACACAATGGAATGCGCAAGGCTAAAGAATTAGTTGCGGTTCAAGGTGCCGGTCGAAAATTGCAACACTATGCTGGCGATGATGAAGAAGATGAATGTGAATGGCTAGCCCAGACCCTACGTCAGGATCATAAAGAAAACCGATTTCGATATGGCCAGGCCGCTCTGCTTTTTCGAACCAATACTGAAACCCGCCGCTTCGAAGAGGCCCTTCGAAGAAACGGCATTCCCTATGTTGTCACTGGAGCCATGAGTTTTTTTGAACGCAAAG
>JBBQAD010000079.1:0-10146 GCA_038315885.1 Fibrobacteria bacterium
GTGTGCTGCATCAGGTAGCAGGGCTATTGAAACCAGGAGCCTGTTTTTTTTTGGATTTGCCAGACAAAACCAAAACCCTAAAGAGTCTAGTCAGCCAAGATAGTCTTGAAAGTCTGGATTTGAATGTATCACAAAGGCGCCGGGTTGAAGGGGATGTTATTTTAAAGCAAATCGAAATACGCCGGGCCAATGGCGAAGTGCAGCATTTTGAAGAACGGGTTCGCTTATATGAATTGGAGGCTGTAGTAACAATGGCCGCCCAGGCAGGCCTCACTTTGCAAAGGGCCTATGGATCTTTTCATGCAATTGGGAATAGCGATTCTCAAGAAGCCTTGGAATACCAAAGGGGAGAGAGCGATCGGATGATGATGTTTTTTCGAAAACAATCTGGAAGCGATCTCAACGACAAAGCAATGACCTCAACTAAAGGCTAGTCGATTAATTGATGGAAAACAATAGTGATACCTTAGAGCGGGTCGCTGGCTGGACTAAGGCCGGCGAGGTGGAAAACTCTGACCCCTGCCTCAAGCTGTTGCACTCCAATTCAATCCTGGCGCGGGAACTGTATCCTTCAGGTAGTTTTTCCTCTCAGGAGGCCGTTGCAAAACGAGCTGATTTCCTCTCTCAAAAACCCTGGGACAGAATATTCCTGCACGAATTATTAAAAAGCCAATTATCTAAAAACCCGACCGCAGCCCAGTTACACTCTCTTGAACAGGCCAAGGACTCAAAATCATTGTTTGTACTAACGGGCCAACAGCCGGGACTATTTGGCGGCCCTGCCTACAGTCTCTATAAGGCCTGGGGTGCTATTGCACTTGCCCAGCATAGTGCAAAAACCTTACAGCGTCCGGTAATCCCGCTTTTCTGGATAGCTGGAGATGATAGCGATTTGCTGGAGTGTAATCAAGTTGAACTATTAGATCAGCCGTCCGCTCGGGGTAAGCCTTCGAACATTCTTAATATGAATTTTTCACAGCCCCGCACCACTTTAGCGGTCGCTTCACGGGAAATCGAAAGCCAGTCTGATTTTTGGAATTCCTTGGAAACACAGGTGGGAGAGATCTGGTCACAGAGCCTCAAAACCTGTTTGCATGACTGTTACAGTCCTGGCCGAAATCTAGCAGAAGCGTTTCAACTATTTGCAGAATCATGCTTAGGCGAACAAGGAATTTTATTTCTCAATGCATTCTCACCAGAAATGCGAATGGCGTCTCAAAGCCCACTGCGTAATATCGCCCATTATCACAAACAGCTTGAAGAGTGTATCACGATATCTAGCCAACTTTGTGAACAGGCCGGCATCGGAATTCAGGTTCCCTTGAGAAAAGGACTAATCCACCTGTTTAAGTGGGAAGGGGCGCAAAGAAATCGATTAGAGTCTATTTCGCAAATTTCGTCAGATACGCAGTTGAGTCACGATGCCCTTAGCCGGCCTCTTTTGATTGAATCGCTATTTCCCGTGCTGGGTCATTCATTAGGACCAGCTGAGTTACGCTATTTTGCTCAGCTGGGCGGAGCGTTTCAGAGTTTGACAGGAGGAGCACCGCTGGTTCAAGCGCGGCCCCGATTAACAATTTTAAGTGAAACAGAGTTCAAGTTATCCGAGTCTTTGGGAATGAATTCATTTGATATGATCCGCTATTCTGCAGGAGACTGGAAAGATTGTTTATTGCAAATAGTAAAATCGGAAACTGTGTTAAAAGAGCCTTCAAATTCAGAAAAATTATTATGGACTGAACTTGAAAAACTCAATTTCAATGATTTTTGGGCTAAACTCGAAGAGATACATTCACAAATTGCAGGCCACGATACTAGTGCCTTAACTGCTTTTAAAGGGCGCTTTGATGCGACCTGGTTTCGTTATCGCCGTAGCCTACTAAAACAAACTTTAAGGGAACAATTACAGAATCCCCAATCAAAAAGCTCAGCAGTGGAACAGTTAGCAAGATGGATGGGAAGGGGCCGCCCCCAGGACAGACATTTGTGGTGGCCGTCACTGCTCAACCGAACAGGAAAAGAGGCTTTAATTTCATTGGGAAATCAAATTTCGGCACATTCAGATAGTCAGCAAATATGGGTACATGAGAGTAAAGAAAGAAGTCAGAATCGGCTTGGGAAAAATTAGAAAATAGGCTAGGAAATTTTATGAATTATGATTTTATGGCTATCGGAGCTCACCCCGATGATGTTGAAGTGGGAATGGGTGCTACGCTTGCAAAAATGGTTTCCTTGGGAAGAAAAGGAGTCTTGATTGATATGACAGATGGGGGTGCGGGTACGCAAGGCTCTGCTACACTGCGCCATAAAGAAGCGACTCGGGCGGCCAAAATTTTGGGTGTAGAACGCTTCTGTCTATCTCTTCCCGATGCCGAGCTGACATTAAACCAGCTGTCGGTTGCTGCAGTCATACAGACTATTCGCAAGTATCGACCTCGTATCGTGTTTACCCACTACTTTCAAGACGAACACCCGGATCATTATTATTGTGCACAAATAGTCAAAGAAGCTTTTTTTAAGGCGGGACTGAAAAAAATCACCTTGGCTGGAGCAGCCTATAGACCGCAGCGACTATTTCACTTTCCCGGATTTGAGTATTACAATCCTCTTTTTTGTGTGGATGTCAGTGAATATTGGCAGACAAAAGTCAAGGCGCTGGAGTGTTACCCCAGCCAGTTCTATGTTAAACACAGCAAATCAGGAAAGGGCCGTACCGACCTTTCCAAACCAGCCTTCTGGAGTTTTATTGAAGCACGAGCCCGCTTCTTAGGGTCCCGGATAAAGCAGAAATACGCAGAAGGATTTATCTGTTCTGAATTACCTGAAGTCATTGATCCATGTGCTTTGGGGGGAGATCGTTTTCCATGAAAATAGGCATTACCTGTTATCCGACCTATGGAGGAAGCGGAGTATTGGCATCCGAACTGGGCCGATTATTGGCCCAACGCGGGCATGAGATACACTTTATCACTTCGCGGCTCCCTTATCGTTTTTCGAGCGGTTATCAAGATCGAATGTTCTTTCATCATGTTCACATGACGTCCTATCCTTTATTTGAACACCAGCCCTATGATTTGATCCTCGCTGCTAAAATGAAAGAAGTCTTTTTTACCGAAGGACTCGATCTTTTGCATGTTCACTATGCCATGCCACATGCTATTAGCGCCTTTTTAGCTCAATCAATGAGCGAAGGTAAGCCGATGCCTTTTGTAACAACCTTACATGGCACAGACATAACCATCGTAGGTCAGGAACAAGGATTTTTTGATATTACCCGGCTAGGGATAAATCGTAGTACCATGGTTACCGCCGTCTCTGATTATTTAAAAGAGGAGACCGAAAAGGTATTTAAGCCTGATATTCCAATTCACAGAATCCACAACTTTGTCGATCTCAATCTTTTTAAACGCGGCGAGAAACGCTGCGGCAAAAAACAATTTGCTCGGCCCGAACAAGTGTTATTCTCCCATATATCCAATTTTCGGCCAGTGAAACGGGTTCAGGATGTTGTACGGGTTTTTGCAAAGGTACAGAAAGAAGTGGATTCAGTACTTCTAATGGTAGGGGAAGGCCCAACCCAGAGAGAGGCCAGAGATATTGCAGTAGAGCTGGGGGTGAACGACAAGATTCGATTTTTAGGCAACCAAGAAGATGTGGTTGGTATATTGGCCTGTTCTGACATTTTGCTGTTTCCTTCAGAGCTGGAAAGTTTCGGCTTAGCAGCCTTAGAAGCGATGGCCTGTGAAGTGCCTGTCATCGGCTGCCATTCTGGGGGCATGCCCGAAGTGGTAGAGTCAGGGGTATCGGGATTTTTGTTTCCTGTCGGCGATGTTGAGGGCATGGCCAGTGCAGGTATTCGCTTAGCTAAAGACCCCGCCCTGAGAAAACAGGTGGGTCAAGAGGGAAGAAAGCGCGCAGAGCGGCTGTATTCACCCGGCCCGATTCTGGATCAGTATGAATCTGTTTACCGACAGGCATTACAATTGTGCGGTGTTCCCCAAGGAGAAGGCAAGACTGTAACTATAAATTAAAGCTTTGCTTCAGAGTTACAAAGTTCCCTTGGTGGAAGGCACGCCTCTGACGCGTTGGGAGGGTGAGATGGCCATGGCCAGCGCCCGGGCAAAGGCTTTAAATAGCCCTTCAATTCCGTGATGGGTATTCCCATTTTTAAGCAAATCGAGATGTAAATTCATTTTAGCATTTTCTGCTATCGATCGAAAAAAATGACTTACCAGTTCGGTATCGAAGTTACCGATTTTTGCCATGGAAAAAGAAGCGTTAAAGTCGAAAGCAAAGCGTCCGCTTAAGTCAAGGGCACAGCGCGCCAAGGCCTCATCCATTGTTACGTAGTAAAAGCCATAGCGCTCGATGTCCGCTTTATCGCCTAGGGCTTCAGCGAGAGCCTCGCCTAAAGCAATGGCAATGTCTTCAGTGGAGTGATGCATGTCGATTTCTGAGTCACCCTTGCAGATAACACTCAATCCTATACCGCTATGCTTTCGCATTAGATCAAGCATATGATCGAGAAAGGGTGAGCCGCTGTCAATTGTACCACTATCGGACATATCGAGATTGAGTTCAACTGCAATATCGGTTTCTTTGGTTTTGCGTTTTAAGCTGGCTTTTCTCATTTTACCTGTTTTTTTCTAGAGCGTTCTAACATGGCTTAGCCCTTGGTCGGAGGAGTTTTTTCATCCGTCTGAGAGCTTCGTGAGTAACGTTTACTCAATACATCAGAAAATGTTTCAATGCGTCTTTCAAATTCATTGATTGAGAGACTTAAGAAGAGCATTCCCACTACCAACACAAACAAGGATACACCATAGAACAACAACATAAAGAATGAACTATTAGTCCTTAATAGCTGACAATTTGGCTTCCAAATATCTTAAAGCGCCGATCCTTGGGAGTGATAGTTTTTCCCGCCACCCGTACTTCAAGTGCACCTTGCACTCCAGAACTAACAAAAATTGTGTCATCGTGCCAGATTTTGAGTTCAGTGTCGCGTTTCAAGACTTTTTGAATATCCTTTTTGCCGCTGCGAGTGGCTTGAATCCATACCGTGTCAACCAAGGCCTTCATAATAACCGAGGTGTTTCGCACCGATGCCGCAGCTGGCGCGGCTACCACAGGAGCTGAAGGAGTCTTTTCTGCCACGACCAAAGGAGTGGTGCCTGAAGCGGATGTCACTTCTGTTGTATCGATTGGTAACAGAGTAGTCTCTAAAGTATCCAAACTATCCCTGAGTGATTCGGGTACGATGGAATCCAGGCTATCCATGGGAACTGTTACACTGGAATCTGCAGGAACCATAGGGGTATCTTTGGGAGCCAAGTTGGTCAGATTTCTGAGCAGTAATACCAAAAAAATGGCCCCAATAGCACCCGCTACTAAAAATAATTTATTGGCAGAGTTACCGTTTTTCTTTTGGGCATCTTTCTCTTTATTAAGACCCAAGGATTGTTGGGTCGTGGGAATAACGACACCGCCTCTTTCGCTGATGTATTTATCGAGGACTTCTTTTGAGTTCAAATGCAGATGTTTGCATAGCGTAACTAAAAAGGCCCTAATGTAAGGGTCGCCAGGCAATTTTTCATAGCGGCCGGTTTCAAGGGCTTCCAAATGTTCTCGTGAGATTCGTACTTTGCCACACAGTTCATCGGCTTCGATGCGCGCCGAAATTCTGGCTTTTTTAAGCATGATTCCGACAGAGTCGAGATTGGGTTCAGACTCAGAAGAAGATCGTTTGTCAGGAAACTTGTTCATTGGTCACCTGGGGAAAGGCTCACAGCCATACTTGCTGGAGCGTGGTTAATCCAGAATGGGCTTAAGTAATCGCAGTGTAATCTGAATTGGCAAACCCATTACATTATAAAAACAGCCGTTTATTCTTTCTACAAGTTGTGCTCCAAGGCCTTGTATGGCATAGGCTCCTGCTTTGTCCATCGGTTCCTTGCTGTAAACATAGCTTTGCAACTTTTTATAGGGCAGATGAGAAAATACCACTTCGGTTTCATCCTGCTCCGATCCGGTAATTTTACCTTTGTGAGCGAGCGCAACGCCAGTAAGAACTCGATGAGACCTTCCATTTAAGCGCATCAGCATCTCTAGCGCATGGTCTTCATTTCGAGGTTTGCCCAAAGCTTCACCTTCGAATAACACGATGGTGTCGCTTCCTAAGTACCAAGCCGGATCGTTTGCACTCGAAAGTGAAAGTGCTTTTTGTTCTGCAAAGTACAAGGGAATGGATTCGGATGCTAAAGAATGTGGACTTTCTTCGTCAAAAACAGGTTGTGTTACAGTAAATCGCAGACCCAGCATCTCTAATATCTGCTTTCTTCTAGGAGATGTGCTCGCCAATATCAATTGGCTGGCGGGCAAAGTCTGGCTTAAATGCATGCATGGAAGGTAAATATTAAAGCTTGATTACGGGATATGTCCCCACAGTTTCCTGGAAATATTTTGAAACATTCGATGACCAGTCAATCAAATTTTACTGTCGTCGCTGGTTGAGGGCCTTTGAATTCGCAGTTTCCAATTTAATATCCGGCAGATCAATGATATAGATTTTGAAATCCCAGCCTTCTGAAAAACCGGAGGGTCTCCAATTGAAGTCCATTTTCCAACAATGCATGACCCGGCTAAATCCAAAGTTGTGTCTCGAAAATTTTCCTAGACTGAAATCGTAATCGGTATCGTAAGACATGTCCCAATTTTTGGTGGGTTTCAGTTTGATTCCGCCCGAGGCACTATGACTGCGGCTCTGTCTAAAGGCTTGTTTGGAAACCCGTACCGAACTGATATTAATGCCATAGTCAAAATTGGCTGACCAGGGGTTTCGATCAAAGTCCAAGGTGGGACTGCGTTTTACTACGAGGCCCGAATTCAAGTCGCCTCCTAGATTAACACCCTGTCTCCATCCGGTTGACCAAGTCATCAATACAGGTAATCCGGGCTGCAGGGAATCGGCTGGACCGTAGACTCCAAAATCATCATACACGCTGTGAGTAAAGCTGATATTCAACGGAACGTTTTTTATAAGCTCTGAACTAAAACTGGAGTTAATCGTTGACCACTGTCTACTTTCTTTAGCGAAGTTATAGCTGCTTGAACTTTGCAATGAAAAAATTTTGTAGTTCGTCCCTTTTTCATCGACTGTATCAGTTCGTAGAATTTTGATGTCGACATCGTTTCCAAGGCCAAAGGTAAGCGTCTTCTGTTCCTCCTGATAAGCCCTTTCACCCAGGCTGGGATGCGGGTAAAAATGCGGATTCGAATCCAGTTCAGGGGCGTATGTAAAGCCCACTTGAGGTGTTACAGTATGGCGGATGCCTTCCCAGGCGCCTAGCTTGGGATACCCGATTCCATAGAACCGGGTATCGGTATTGAGTTGTGTATTAAAGAAATAAAAGTAATCGCCCAGATCTCCTTGCGCGGGGTCCCAAGCCGTATATGGCTTTCCGCCAGGTCCCTTGGACTGTAAAGACCACATCTGCCTTACATTTACCGAGGGCTGTACATTGATATACTCGAGCAGGGAGTATTTACCAAAAAGACTTAAGGCATCCTTGTATCCTGAGTAAAGACCAGTATCGCCTGGTGCAAAAGTGCTGCCCGGCACTCTGCGATAGTATGAACTATAGTTGGTCGAGTAGTTGTACGAAAGTTTCTGCCACCACAAGACCTCTTCTGTTTCACTGGGTTCTTCTATCCAATCGTCCTCTTCTCTAAAAAATAAAGGGGCACTCCATGAGAGGGCCAAATTGGGAAATTGGCGAATTAACCTTCCATCGATCAGGTTATAATCCTGTTTGGCATCTAATGAAAATGTGGCATTGTTCCAGTCGAATTGTTTGCGGTACCCTAGATTGGCATTGGCGGTTTGTTCCAGACGTTCCTGTTCGGAGAAGGCGTTATCTTGTACGATGCTACGGCTGCTCTGGATGCGTCCATTGCCCTTAATGCTCTGTCTGCTATCGGGACTTAATTGCCAGTCGTCGGCAAAATCAAGCACCCACCCGGAATTGGCAGGATTGAATTCGCTAACAAAATATTTTCCTCCTAAATCAAGACTGTGTACATAACGCTTGCGGTAGCGGAATTCACCATTGATGTTCGTGTTACTAAATGTTCCTTTGGCGCCTTCGACTATATCTCCGCTCAACTTAAAATCATAGTAGTCACTTAAAGCCCAGTAGTAACCCAGTCCATTAATGTAAAATCCCTGGGCCTGATCCCCCCCGAATTTTGGTTGTAGCAGCCCCGAATGTCGCCCTGACTGTAAGGGAAATACCATCATGGGGACAAGCCCTACGGGTACATCAGCGATATTCATTACAATAGGTCCGGAGAGAACTTTTGATTTCGGTTCGAGAATCATCCTACGGGAGTAAAAATAATAGTGTTCATGCACCGGTTCATCACAAGTCGAAAAGTCTCCGCGCGAAAGCAAGATATCACCGTCTTTTTGTCTGCGGATTTCTGTTCCATTAAAGCTTTGTTTATCGCGCTTTGAACTTCCATAATAGACTTCGCCTACCTTATTTTTAAGATTGTATTTCATCTGCATGCCGCTGATGGGAGGGTTGTTTTTATCCCGTATCAGCGGATGACCATGCGCGGTGATTATAGAACTGTCCTGTATCATTACAATCGAGTCTGCTTCCAAAGTTGAACCCTGAAAGCTGAGGCTGGCATCGTTGTTTAATAAAAATCGGTTATTGCGGTAGCGTATTTTTTCAGCGGAATAGTGGATGGTATCAACGGATTTTCTATTCACAAGGTTATCTACAGAAAGGGAGTCATTGCGAGTTGAATCTGATACTGTGGAATCCAGCTTTGAGGAAGCTAAATCTAGGGAATCCTTCTTGCTTT
Organism: Fibrobacteria bacterium; assembly: GCA_038315885.1. GTDB lineage: Bacteria > Fibrobacterota > Fibrobacteria > UBA11236 > JBBQAD01 > JBBQAD01. The sequence continues at coordinate 8,875 of JBBQAD010000079.1, forward strand.
GGTTGAGGGAATCTGCTGGGTTGGAGTTACTATCAATCCTTCGCAGTTTCTGTCCCTCTCCAGGAGCGGATAGGAGGATGCAGAGAATACCAACGCGCGCCAAAAAATTAAGGCATGCCAGGAAAAGCATTTTCACGCGCGTTTTTGTCCTTTTCTGGTAGATCTAAACCCATGAATTTCATAAACAACATCATGCAGCAATGATTGGCTGTGAAGGGGCTAATTTAACAATTAGGGGAGCGGATAAAGTGGAGATAAGTGACAAGGCCTTTTTAGGGCTTTGAACAACAAAAAAGATTCGCTACATGTGTTTTAAACGCTCTTCTGGCGAAAGCAAAGTTACAATACGGACTCCAAAACTTTCATCGATCACTACAACTTCACCCTTTGCCAAAACTTTTTCATTGACGACCAAATCAACTGTTTCGCCTGCCAAACGATGTAATTGAATTACAGAACTTTCTTTCATTTCCAATAATTCTTGCACCCGAAGGTCTTTTCGACCTAGTTCCAGACGAATCGGGAGTATAACATCTTGAAGTTGATCGATGTTAAGACTCTTGCGGGGAGAACGCTTGTACTCAGGATGTGGAGCTGCCATTTAAACCTTTTTTAGAGAACGTCTAATCCAATTGTATTATGGGATACCGTTCATTCGCAAGCTTCCCTGAAATACTCCCAAATTTGCCAAATGTTTATGAATTGGCTCACTTGACAAATTCTTCTGCTTGAAAAATGTTGATGCCGCCCACTACGATTGCAACGACACATTTATCTTCATTTAGATGAGGCCAATATGGATGAATTTGCGCTCGGGAGTATTTTGATGCTTTTTCTTGCACTTCTCTATAAATTTTTCAAAGGTCTAAGCTTAACACCCACATTTGAAGAACGCAGCAAAGAGCGCATGAAAACACGCGAATACCTAGTCAAAATGGGCCGTCACGATATGTTGGAGGGCTAAAATACTTCGAGATAAACGCAAGCCTTCGCGAATTCAGTAGAGCATTCCTTGAGTAGTTTTTGAGTCTCATTGATGCCTAATCCCAATTTTTTCCAAACCTGTTCTGATACAATGGGGATGCGCCTATCCCCGCCCGAGCCCCAACTAACCGCACGGCTCAAGATATCCGAAACATGGACCCAACTGACCAACTCGGTGGCTTCGGTGCATTCAGAGGGCTGGTGGTGAAAACGGACTATGGCTTCTATCTGAGTTGGCAATTTCCAAGCCTTAGCGACCCAGGCACCCACTTCCTGATGGCTAAGTCC
>JBBQAD010000346.1:0-4417 GCA_038315885.1 Fibrobacteria bacterium
AAATCGAATTCCCATCATTTTGCATAATTCCCACGCAGAATTTGAACAAACCAATGTGATACGAATGCCTTTGCACGAGGGCATTGGAGGCTTTACCGAAGTATTTAAGAATCGGATTGTATTACCATTCGAGGGAAATTATTCCGACTTTTACCACGTGCTGAACCATGAGCTGGTTCATGGAGTGATGTTTGATCTTCTTTTTGGTTCAGGGGCCGGAGCAGTGGCATCGAGGGCAGCGGGAAATCGTTTTCCCCTCTGGGTCGATGAAGGTCTAGCCGAGTATACCTCTCTAGGCTGGGATTTAAGCTCTGAATTTTTCATGTTGGATGCTACCACCTTTGGTTACGTTCGCTCTCCGGTGCAGCCCTTCGGAGGGTTTTTGGCATACAAGGGTGGCCAACTTTTTATGCATTTTCTGGACAAGTCCTTTGGTGCCGGCACTGTAACACGCTTCATAACCGAATTGTACAAAAGCCGAGATTTGGAAGGAGCTTTTAAAACCGTAACGAAACTGTCACTCGAAGAGGTCGGAGAAATTTGGCTGCGCGAATTGCGAACCATCTATTGGCCCGAACTGGGTCAGCGTCAATACGGTAAGGCGGTGGCCCGGCAGCTAACACGCCATGGAGAGGATCTTTCTTTTTTTAATCTCCAACCCGCAATCTCACCTGATGGAAAGAAAATCGCCTTTTTCAGCGATAGAGATACTTGGGAGGGCATCTACCTACTCGATATCAAAAAGGAAAAAGTCTCCCAGGTAGTCCTTCAAGGGGGTAAGGGAGGTTCACACGAATCATTCCATTCATTCAAGTCGGGAATTGCCTGGAGCCCCGATAGCAAGCGCATGGCAATCGTCAGTAAAAGCCAGGGAAAAGATGTGTTACATATTGTCGATGCCAAACGCGGACGGGTGCGTGAGGAAATCGACCCCGATGTACAAGCGATTTTATCGCCTGACTGGTCACGTGATGGACGCTATCTGGTTTATTCCGGCATAAAAGCGGGTTACTGTGACTTGTATCTCTGGGATAGAGAACTGAAAACCAATACCCGTCTCACCCATGATCTAGCCTTTGACGGTAAGCCAGTCTTTAGTCCTTCGGGAAAGTGGATTGCCTTTGAAAGCAATCGCAGTGATAGTACTCATGCCACAAAAAATCCTTTGGATGAATACAAGAGCCATCAAAAATATCTGGATATCTATCGTATCAATATTGACGGCACAGGTTTGAAAAAAGTGGTCAGCAGCGAATATGATGACAAAATGCCCAGTTTTGGTACCGCTGATTCTCTCCTTTCCTTTGTAAGCAATCGCTCGGGAATTGATAACATCTACATTTGGCACGATTCATCCGGAACCCTTACCGAAAAGCCCATCACCAATCTTTTGTCGGGATGTTTCACTCCCTCCTGGGCCCGGCAGTGTAATTTGATGGCCTTTTCGCTCTTTGAACAAGGAGGCTGGGATATCTTTCTAATGAAAGATCCCCTTAAGAAAATCATTCCCAACGAATTGCCTAAGACCCATTTCATGAAAGTGATGGGCGATAGTACTCTGCCTTTTTATCGGCCGATTCCCCTGGCCAACCTGACGAGTTACAATAAAGACATCGATAGTACAAAGTCTAAAGAAGAAAAGAAAAAAGGCAGAAAGGGTAAGGCAAAAGAAAAACAGGCAGAAACCAAGCTTGATTCACTTGATATTGAAGCCGACAGCAGCAAGATTGTAAGGAATGATTCGCTGGGACTAAAAGAAAAGAAGGTCGATAGCAGTCTAGCAAAGGTAATTGGCACTAAAATACCTGATACACTCAGTCAAGATTCGGAGAAAGTGAATCTCGAAGTCCCCAAGACTACAGTTGAAGCACGCGCAATGGAAGAGAACCGAGATACACTCGGCGTTCTTTCTGCCGATAGCGGAAAATTCGCCAATGGAAAGAATCCCTTCCTAATGGATAGTTCTGCTTATCTGACTTCTGATGGCAGATTTATTGAAAAGAAATACAGTCCCCAATTCAGTTTGGATATGGCTAGTGCGGCCATCGGATACGATAATTTTTACGGGGCAGCCGGCATGGCCTATATCACTCTGAGTGACCTGATGGGCGATCAAGAAATCTCATTTGTATTAGACTTAAACGGTGACCAATTCACCAATACTAATGCCATGGTCACCTATGAATATCTTCCTCTAAAACCCGATATTGCAGTGAGTGCGTATCATCAAGTCTATGGTCAGTCCAGACCTGCCTGGTATTCTCCCGATTCTAACTACTTGGATAGAATCTGGGGCTTTGGAGCTTCACTGCAATTTCCCCAATCGATTTACACTAGAACGCAGTTCGACGTGCGAAGCTTATTTGCTTCTCGGACTCGGCAAGTGGCTAAAGGCGATGAATATGTCTCTGTCGATTCTCCCCTCAACCAGCAAATCGATGCGATTGTTCCCAGCCTATCCTGGCATCATGATAATTCTCTGTGGGGGCACGTTGGTCCGGTTAATGGAGAACGCATGGAAACACGCTTGCAAGTGGTGCCTCCAATTTTTCAGCATGACTTTTTCTTTTATGTACTCGAAGGAGATGTACGTAAATATTGGCAATTTTTTAAAAAGTATACATTGGCCCTTCGCCTTTCTGCCGGACTCTCCGATCCCATGGGCGGCTACGAGAATCCGCATTCTTTTTTGGTGGGTGGTGATCAAGTTTTAAATTTGTATCCCTTGGCCAATGCAGGCAATGCACCAAACACTTTACCGGAGCTGTATTTTTCTGATTTGGAATTTCCCGTGCGAGGCTTTAAGTACTACGATTTTCGGGGAACTCGCAAATTTGTTTCCAATTTCGAGTTTCGTTATCCCTTCATCCGCGAATTTTCTTTTGACTGGCCAATTCCCCTTGCTATTCGCAATATTACCGGCGTGCTTTTCACAGATTATGGTGGAGCTTGGAGCCGAGGAAATGCTCTTGACCAGCTCGGATGGGGCTACGGATGGGGAATGCGCGTGAATTTGGGTGTTTTTGTTTTAAGATATACACGGAGCTGGACCGTCGATGGAGTCGGGGGTTACAGCGAGCGTCAAAGAGATTATTGGTCTCTCGGTGCGGAATTCTAACTTTAGCCGGGTTCTTTACGGATTAAGGGTCAGACATGAAATTATCGGAACGTTTCTCTGAGAATTGTATCATCATTGACTCGCAAAGCGAGTCAAAGAAGGCAATTATTGAGGAGATGGTGGATTTACTCCATCGTAACTATGGCATTGAAAATCGAGATGGTGTTTTAGAAGCTGTTCTGGGACGCGAACAGAAAATGTCAACAGGAATTGGCTGCGGATTAGCAGTACCCCATGCAAAAATTGATTTTGTAGATAAAATGTGTATTGTTGCCGCCTCGGTTAAACGCGGCCTCGACTTCGATGCAATTGACAAAGAACCTGTTTACCTGCTTTTCTTGATTGTTTCACCTAGCAATATTGCAGGCCCACATATACGCGCCCTTTCGGCAATTTCGAGATTAATGGCCGACGCCGATATTCGAAAAAGTTTAATTGGATCCTCCACCGCCGCAGATTTTTACGCGAACCTAAAAATAGGTGAAGAAAAATATTCCTAATCTCCCTATAATATAGGGTAGGGTTAAGTAGCACTCAATTGAGCGTGTCGATACCCATGGGTATTTACTATGGATATGATTCCGCCAAATAAAGATTTGCTGATAGAAGCCATTGAAGAAACTGGTTTCTTGCGTGTTAAAGTTCATGCAGGGGCTTTTTTGCGAAAAGCTGCGCAAGCTTTTACTCAAGTGACAGATATGGCTATATCCGAAGGGAAAACCATTCTACTTGTGGATTTTTCCCATTGTGAGTACATCAGTTCCGAAGGCTTAGGATGTGTAGCCGCACTTTGGCATCGCTGTCACGATGAAGGGCAAGGAACAATGATCACCTTGCTCAAAAGCGATGCAGGAAATGAATTGAATTATCTCTTCGACATTATCGGCTTAACCCGCCTGATGGACGGCTTTGTCTTTACCGAGCTGAAAGATGCGCAAAACAAAGTGAATGGTTTTATTAAGGGGTCTTGAGTAAAGTATTGCTTGTCGTGAATTCGCTTACTGATTAATCTCAAAATAGCAGAATCTTAAATATTTCCTGCTCCCCAAATCTGTTTCATTTCTGTTACACATAAAATATTCCCCCCTTGCATACCTGAATCGCATTTCATACATATAAATTGCTAACCCGTTTTTGATTGAAACCTTAATGGTTTTCAATACTGAGTCAGTTCGCAAATTGTGAGGACATTTTATGATTGCTTGGAACCATTTTCGAATTTTAAACGTCATCATTTCTATTCAGTTTATGGGTTTTCTTGCATTCAGTTCGACCTCGGCTCCACAGCCTATTTCACCC
>JBBQAD010000122.1:0-8586 GCA_038315885.1 Fibrobacteria bacterium
GATTAGGTTTAGAGATTTACTCTTAGCGAATTTTTTTCACGCTCGTACTACAGTTTGGACGAATGCTTCTATCAATTCATGAGTGATTTGTGTCAAAGCTGGTTGCTTGAGTTACCCATCAGCTCGATAACTGTGGCTTCGTAAGTTCTCAAATCCCCTTCTTTGGGTGCACGAAAAAATCCGGGGGTCGAGTCTAACTCTAAGAAGGGATTGCTTTCTTCAACCAATACCAAACAGGGAATTCCCATTGATCTCATTTTTAAGCTCGGAGGTGCTTCTCCCTTTGTATCCGGTCTGGATTTTTCATCGCTTGGCATTTTTCTGCTAGGATTTGTGTCTGAAACGGTTTCACCAGTCTTTGCCTCGCCACCCATGTCGACTTGTTCAGATTTCGATTCATGCTTGCCTAATATTTGTCCTATCAATTGTGTGGGGGTGTTCTTATCGGTGTTCACCAAAATAAGGGAAAATTTCTTTTCATTTTCAAATAGAGATTCAATTTTCAAAATCGGAACAATTTTATGACCCAGTTGCTGCAAGATGCAAATTTGGGGTTCAAAACTTTGAGATACTAGGTTTAGAACTGCAATTTGTTTCACTTCCGAACCGATGGCCGAAATGGCGGGGGCCGCATCCAATCCAAAAAACTGACGGTATAAATCCATGCCTTGTTGCACTTCTTTAAAAAAGTCAGCAGAAAATCCAGCGGGACTCTTCACCAATTTTAAGGAGGCAGAATGAATGCTGCGAACATAACTGTCACAGCTCTGTCCTATCGAGGCTGATTTAGCCAAAATTTTTGCCATACCAACACTGGTTGCCAGCACGGCGATTTTTGGATCGGTAAGTACCTGTTCATCGTCAAATTTTTCCTGTTGGCAAACCGCATAAATAATTTCTTTGGGCAGATTCCAACGGGTGAAGACTGCTTCGGCTAATTCCAGATGGTTGATGCCGATTACCTCGAATTCGCCTGCTAAAATTTTCAGTGAACGATCAGTTGTGACCTTCATTGATTTTTCAAAAAGAAGGTTAAAGAATTCGTCCAGAAGTAACACTCCAAAATCGTGTAACAGTCCGCAAATGAATGCCTCGGAGGGGTTCGAATAACCAGCTCGTTTGGCTAGTTTTTCAGCGATTACTGCAACCGCCAAACTATGTAACCAATAATCCATTCTGTCGAAACCTTCAATACGTGCCTCACCCTGAATGAGACTCATCACTTTTAATCCCAATGCAATGTTTTTGGTTTCGTTAAAACCGATGCGAACAATGGCTTCCTTGATATCGCGAATTCTCCGGTCACGACTAGCAAAAAGTACCGAATTCGAAACTTTAAGAACCGTAGTTGTCAAAGCTGAGTCACTTGATATCACTTTGGCCAATTCCGGGGCTCCGCTGGATTCGTCATTAGCAATGGTGATAATCTTCATAACAGTGAACGGAAAGGCCAGCAAACGGCCTACTCGCTCAGCCATAAAGTCCAGCTTCTCACCCCCCATTTTCTTGGGGTCTTCCAGGAATGCATAATCATCGGCGTTTAAGTCCGTCGCCTTTGTAACAGGAGGGCTAGTGGAATTTTTTTCAAAGAGGGGGCTAAGCTCCGACCAGAGGGCAGAAAACTTTAGGGGCCTTGATTGATAATTTTTAATTCCCAGTTTTTGCAGCCAAGACACATCTTGAGCGGGAACCGTTGGACCATAGGCGAGCACCGTGATTTTTGAGATTTTTCGATTCTTGGTAATGACCTGAATCCAGGGAGCTTCGACGCGGTAATTTTTGGAAAACTCTACGAGCAGGGCATTCGGTTTATACTGCAGGCACTTTAAATAGGCTGCTCGGGAGAGACCAGTATACTGAACTGTCAAACCCTTTTGTTTGAAGGCTAAACCGAGAACATCTGATTCTTTTCCGGTATTACAGATGTGAAGAAGTTTCGACATGCCTTTTCTGAACTTTCAGTCACTCGCTTCGCTTGCCGATTAATCGCAGTAGAATGTCTCCATGATATCATTCGGATGCTGCATGCGACAAAAAGGAATTCATTAATTTTATCATCAAGGGATGATCTTGGGAACCGGCCATTTCGCGGGCAGAGTGCATGGACAACATGGGATTCCCGACGTCGATGGCACGAATTCCCGTTAAAGCCGAGATTATTGGACCTATTGTGGTTCCACAGGCTAGATCCGATCGAGTAACAAATTCCTGAAATGGAATTTTTTCTTTTTTGCAGAATTTCTTGACAAGACTGCTGCCGAGCGCATCGGTTGCATAGCGTTCTCCGGCATTGTACTTAATGACCGGTCCCTGATTTAAAAACGGAAGATGATCGGGTTCATGGCGTTCAGAGTAATTGGGATGCACAGCATGAGCCATATCCGCTGAAAGAATCCAGGAGCTAGGCAATACACTCAAAAAATCTTTTCGCCCGATGCCCAGTTCAAAACTGATACGCTCCATTGTATTCATCAAAAAATTCGATTGTGCACCTTGAGCACTTTGGCTTCCGACTTCTTCATGATCAAAGAGGGCTATTAAGGGAATATGCGATTCAAAAGATTTAGTGTTACACAATGCTTCTATCGCAGCGTGACACATTGCCAAATTGTCTAAACGTGGGGCATAAATAAATTCTTCAGCCAGACCGCCCAAGCGGCTCGCTTCAGCGCTATAAAAGCGGAGGTCGATTGAAAAATCCCCCCCTTGCAAAGCTGCTCGAATAGTGGATGCTTTCCAAAATGGCTGCCCTTTTAAGGAATTTATCAGCGATTCAGCCAAAGCATCTTCCAGAGGAGAATGACTCGGTTTATTAGAGGTAGTTTGTAAACCAAGTACCGGAGTCAAATGTTTTTGCCGATTTAAAATCAGACCGTTATCATTGACTCCCCGGTCAAGATGAATAGCCAGCTGTGGAATCCTCAAGGCAAATTGATTAAGGCGAACAAGTGCTTCGCCGCTTTTGTCTCCATGCTGCAAGTGGATTTTGCCAGCAAGGAATAAATCTCTATCCAACCAGGAATTTTGCAGTGGGCTTCCGTAGACTTCTACGCCCCACTGTTGATAGCCATGGCTTTGTGAGGCGGCACGAGGTTTAAGTTTTAAACAGGGACTATCGGTGTGTGCGCCGATAATTTGAAAATCCGGTTTTGTCTTGAGTCCTTGGGATTTTTGTTGACCCTTTCCCCGAGGGATTGATTTTGGATCGGGACATTTAAAGGCGAGTAGACTGGTCGCGTGTCGAATACAGTAATACAGTTTGCCAGACTCCAAGTTCCAGTTGTCTTGATAGTCAAATAATTCACTAGCACCCTCGGCCCGAAGTCGAGAACTTGCTTCTGCCACCGCGTGAAAGGGGCTGGGGCTGGCATCGATAAATTCTAAAAGTTTTTGGGTAACAGTGTTATTCATGATGCTTACGGTATTTTTGACTACCGCGTAACAAATGTAGCGATGGTGGTGTCTCGAGAACAAGTCTCCACCATAAGCCATCTTCGAGGGCATTGAGATTTAGTATTGGTACCGGTGCGGATGCTTCTATAATCGGTTGAATCTGTTTTTTAGTTCTTTCTTCGCGTCGACTTCGCTCCCGTGGCTTTTTTATTGGGCTGGGTCGAGTCAAAGCGCGTTCTTCTTGCATCTCATCAAAAGTTTCAGGTGGAATCGGCTTTTCATAAGCAGAATCGGGCAGGGGAGAGCCGTCTTGGGGAAAATACAGACCGAGTTCTTCGGCCATTTTACTGATTATATCTCTCTTCTCTTCCTGTTTTTGTTCCTTTTTTTCGCCTTGAGGCCAGGCTTCTTCGCTGCTTTTAAATTCCTGCTCAGCCGGCCTTTGCTGCTTTTCTCTAGGAGCATTCCAGGTGGGTTCCGGGGCTTGCCGAGTGCGTTCGCGCTCTGAGTTTTTTAGTAAATCCCCGGCCCTGTTGCGTGCCGGGCGGTTTTCAGTTTCAGAATTACGTTTTAATGTCTGCGATGATTGATTTGATGACTTTCCCCGTTGAAACAGTGTATCTCTTTCTTGAATGACCGCGGGCCGTTTGTTGATTTTTGTCCGGTCTTCACTTTGCTTTTTTCGATTGGCTTTGCTTTTTTTAAACAAAATATTAAGCAGTGATACACCTGCGATGATCAAGAAGAAAATTAAGTCAAAATGTTCCCTCAATTATTCTCTTCCTTCGGCTTTTTGGTTTCAGCCAGACGTTCGCGCATGGATGTATCTGCTTTCAAATTGTTCATAGCATAGTAATCCATTACACCTAGATTGCCGGAGCGAAAAGCGTCTGAGATGGCCAGGGGAATCTGGGCTTCGGCTTCTACCACTTTGGCGCGCATTTCTGCCACGCGGGCAATCATTTCCTGTTCCACAGCGATTGCCATGGCTCGGCGTTCTTCTGCCTTGGCTTGGGCAATTTTTTTATCGGCTTCGGCTCTATCGGTTTCTAGTTCGGCTCCAATATTTTTACCGACATCGACATCGGCTATATCGATGGAGAGAATATCAAAAGCAGTGCCTGTATCCAGACCCTTGGTTAATACAGTCTTGGAAATTTGATCGGGGTTTTCCAAAACGGACTTATGGCTACTGGCTGAACCAATTGAAGACACAATGCCTTCACCAACACGGGCAAGAATGGTTTCTTCTCCTGCACCGCCTACAAGACGATCCAGATTGGCCCGCACTGTTACACGTGCCAGCGCCATCAACTGAATGCCATCAACGGCCATTGCAGCTACCCGCGGGGTTTCAATCACCTTGGGATTAACCGACATTTGTACCGCTTCCAGCACATTACGACCCGCTAAATCAATTGCGGCGGCTCTTTTAAATGTCAGGGGAATGCCAGCTTTATCGGCTGCGATTAGCGACTGTACCACTCGAAGTACATGACCGCCTGCCATGTAGTGGGCCTCGAGAGAAGCGGTATCTAATTCTAGGCCTGCCTTGATACCCATAATTTTTGCTTCAACAATAACACGAGGGGGAACTTTTCGAAGACGCATACCGATCAGCGAAAAAAAGGTCACATCGGCTTTTGATAACAGTGCCTGGAGCCAGAGGTTGAAAAAATTAAAGAGAAATAACAAGCCGATTAAACCGATTATAAAAACGGCTATTAGAACAATTACCGAAAAATCAATCATTTGTATCTCCTATATAAACAAATATCTATTTAATTTTAGAATCAGAATCTGAGGCCTTGGGGTCATACGGTTCAACCAACAGATTCATTCCTTCTACCGAAACCACTGTAACTCGTTGGCCTTTTTCCAAAAAGTTCCCCCAGCTGCGCGCTTCGAGAATTTGGTCACCAATTTGAATTTGTCCGGCAGGCCTAAGTGCTGCAATTACAGTCCCCATTTGACCGATGTATTGGAGTCTGGAATCTTCGTTAACTTCATTACCAGGCCCTTTTGATAAGGCATTTAAATGGGAAATTCCGGTCCTATCCATCAAACGCATGGCGAATTTAACGGCAAAGGGGAGCGCGACTAGATCTACAATACCGAACACAATGGCAGCGCTGGTGGGAAGCGTGTGCAATATGATATACCAACTATAAACCAGTAATCCGATGGCTACCATGCTGAGAATTCCAAAAGAAGGAACTAGCACTTCGGCAATACCGACTGAGTAAGCCAGAACTTGAAACAAAATGGGCAAAATCCATTTCATGCCAGGTCCTCTTGAATGAGCGATTGCTTGACAATAATTTTTTGGCCAATAATCGATTGAACAACTATGGTGGAGCCAACATCAATAAAATCGTGTTGGGCTTGTACTTCAAATATTTCTTCTTTGAATTTTGCTTTCCCCAGAGGTCTAAGCATCGTGAGAGTTTGACCTATTTCGCCTGCTACGAGACGCGTTGCTTGATTGTCTAGCTTCGCCTCTTTTAGTGTAGCACTTTGAATAATTGCCATTCTTTTTGGCAAGTAGGGTAGCAACCACTTTGCTGAAATTATAGGAATAACAATGGCCAGGGCAGCCATTCCGAAAGTCATCGCCATATTTCGACTGAGCTCACGTGCCTGCCAGGGTAATGACGGATCGGGAATAGTGAAATTCTGCATAGAGAGTCCCAGTGCTACCATCATCAGCACGATTCCGCCTAAAGCAAAAAATAAGGTACCGGGAAAGAGAAACACTTCGACTAGAAAGAGAAGCGCACCCAAGAGCAGCAAGACTGTTTCAGTATGGTTGGCTAGGCCAACCAGATATTTAGAACCAAATACAATCAATAAAAGCAGTATTCCACTGATTCCAAAAATTCCGAAGCCTGGAGTCTTCATTTCCATATATAAACAGCCAAATCCAATCATCATTAATATTGGAGTAAAGCGTCCCAAGGTTCTAACCATGGATTCTGACCAATTCGTCTTATAAGTCGCGACAATTTTCCATGAATTTTTGGCGATGAAACTTTCAGCAGAACTGTAGGAGCCGAGAGAGAAACCCAACTTTTGAGCTTCCTGATCGGTCATGGTTAACAATTCACCTTCTCGCACCAAGGTTTGATGTTTACGATAGGATTCCTGTTTTTCTTTTGTTAGGCTTTTCCAATCTGACGACGAGAAATATTGCGCCTCGGCATAACTTTCTTCTTTGCTATTTTTCGGCCAAGCCGCAATAACTCCTAGGTCCATCGTCACCATAGATTGAGCCAAAAGACTGGGATAGCCGTTTCTCTCAGCTAAGTTCCGAAATTTAGCGCGGAGCGGAGATTGAATTTTTTCTCCCAACATCACGATGCCATCCTGGTTTTGCGTTATCGGGGCGCAATCGCCGATGGTTGTACCCTCGCCCATTACCAAGCGGTTACAGGCTAATGAAATCAGAGCTCCTGCCGAGATGGCTTTTTTTTCAACAAATGCAAAGGTGCTACATTCCCGTACCGATAAAAGGAGATCGACTATTTCAAAGGCGGAATGAAGTTCACCGCCATAGGTATTGATTTCAAATACGATATAATCCGGTTTATTTTGCTTAGCCTCGTCGATGGCGCGTTTTAAAAAATGATATAAGCCAGCATCAACCTCATTATCAACCTTAATGACTGCGACCTTTTTAGCCTTCTCGTTTTGCTTCTGATTTTGAGAGTCTGAAGCAACTTTCGCTTGCTGAGCTGGGGCAATCCTGGATACAGAATTGGGGCTAACAGTAGAATCCGCTGCATTTATTCTTACGTAGAAGACAAAGAGGCAGATTAGAAGGATGGCCATGAGCTGGAATCGATAAGGCATAGTTGGATTTAAAAGTAGCTATTTGAAATTTTAGGAAGGGATTCACGGCAGAGATGACATCAACGCTCTTGATTTAAACCTTTTCAATAAGGCCATCCTATCAAAAGCTGACCTGCATATTTTTAGTCCTTTCTTGTAATTGCCGAGTGATTGAGTTCCGCTTTCCACCTTTTCTTCTTTTTCGCGAAGTCCAGCTATGGCATAGATTTCGTTATAAGAAATAGAACTTCCCACAGGTCTGGGTTTTTGTCCAACCCAGACTATCCCGAGAGCAGATGCCAAGCACTTTGGCATCTGCCCCCTTAAATACACTACATAAGATCCATTTTTCGTGGTATATTAGGTAAATAGTATATCGATTTTTGAATTTTTCCATAAAATTACGCTACAGAAGCGGATTCAAAAGATTATTGCAAAGGCTTATTGTAAATGAATCCTGGGTCTCCTCGAAATTCAGTTCCCCCGAAGCCCAGTGTTTTCGATTTTGCTGATTATCGCGCGTATTTGCAGCACTATTACTCATGGGCCAAACAGCATAAAAGAGGGTTTTCACACAGGGCCTTTTTGGCAAAAGCAGAAATGTCAGGGCCCAATTATCTAAAAAAGGTGATGGAAGGGGTACACAGTTTAACCGAGTCCAGCGCACAGCATTTTTCCAAAGCACTCGATCATAATCCGGAGGAGCAGCAATTTTTTTTAACCCTCATCCATTTTTGCGAAACAAAAAAACTCGTAGATAAGGACCGCTACTTTGAAGTTTTGATGCACTTAAAATCACCTCAGAGTTCCTGGCGTTTGCGGGAAAAGCAATACGCGTATTTTAAGGATTGGAGCTATGTAGCCATTCGGGAGTTACTTTCCTGTTTTTCTAAAATGCCCGACTCTGATCGCATGGGAAAAATGCTCATGCCGCCCATCAGCGGAAAAAAAATTGAGCAGGCAATTGAGTGTTTACATCAGTTGGACTTGATTAGGAAGGACTCAAATGGCAATTGGAAACTGGAAAAGCAACACGTAAGCACTGGCCCTGAAGGTGACAGTTTTTTTGTTCCCCTTTTTCATAAAAAAATGGCCCAACTAGGAACAGAGTCCATCACTAGTTTTTCGAAGGCAGAACGCAATATATCCGGTATCGCCATGTCAATATCTAAGCAAAGTTATCATGATATTGTCGCCCTCATAGCCCAAGCGCGAAAAGAAATAATTGATTTAAGCATGGCTGCAAGCCATCCTGAGCGGGTATATCACCTGAATCTACAGCTTTTTCCATTAACCAGAACCAAGGCTCTGCGCAAAAGGAAACGCAAATGAAAGCAGTCAGAAGTGTCTGGGTCATTTTTT
>JBBQAD010000462.1:0-3006 GCA_038315885.1 Fibrobacteria bacterium
TGGTTGATCGGATTGACTGGGCCTTGGCTAAATTGTGCCAGGGTTGCCGTGCTGGGCATTTTGCGAACGGCAAAGTATCCATTGGCATTACCAAAATCGGACTCCCCAAAGAGGCGTTCTGGTTTGAAACCATTGCTCAAGAATTGTGACGCTGAACTATCTCGAATAGCAATCACTTTCCAGTTGTAAACACCGGGAAGGCCAGAGTCAGAATTGATCAATTTGGGCAACACAAATTCAAACATGGTTCGTTGCCATCCGGGCAAGCCAAAGTCCTGAACTCTTTTTAAGAGCACGGTTGCTCCAGAATTCGCTTCCGGTTGCGCATCAGCACCGAGGGTAAAACTATGCTCTACACCTTTGCCTTGGGATTTTACAAAGAGTAAGAGACCATAGGGAGGGCGTCCTTGAATAAACTTGGGATCTTCAGCGATACCAACCAAATAGCCGCCAACACTGTCATGATTCATTCCTTTGAACTTGAATACCACTTTTCCATTGCTCTCTACATTTTCTGAAGGAACACCGCCCTTTGGAAAAACGGGTTGAATCAGGTTGATGGCCTCAATTTGTTTCACTCCAAAATCGGTATTAGAAACAGCTTTTACAAATTGAGCGGCATTGACTTTTTCATCACTTCCGATAGTTAGGGCCACCATCCAGCGCCCGGCTTCATTAATGAGAACGAATTTCAAGATGTCATATTTGGTTTCAGAAGTTTCGGTGGCACACCTGCGCTCAGTATTCCAATTATTGCGGCTGTGCACAATTTTCTTCTGGTTCTTTACTGCAACATAGGCTGAATCTTTGGTGATTTTTATTCCTTCATCAATATGAAATTCTTCCTTGTTTTCATCCTTGACTCTTTGAAGTACGACGGTAGAAGTTTGTTTTAGCAATTCTCCAAAGAATCTTGGATCATTTTGAACCTGGCCCTGATTAACCGGTCCATGAAACTGCGAGAAATCCGCGTTGTAAGCATAAATCTTTGACTTATAAGTAAAGCGAGGTTTCTGGGCATCCCACTGTATCTCTGATTCGGCCACTAAAAGACGGCCTATCGTCCAAACTCTAGGAGATACACCGGCAGGAACCTGAGTCTCTACCCACAAAGTATCGGTTTTATCTTTATCAAGTACTTTCCAACGCACGATTGTATCAGTACAAGCGCTGGCGGCATCATTATCATAGACAGGAGCGTCAAAACCTGCGAAAAGATTATTCTTATCCGCTACATCGCGTCGTATCATTTCAATGAAGTCGGATTTAGACAGGAGTTTAGAGCCTTGTTGCAGACGGAAATTGGCATGGAAATACGACGAAAATCGACCTAAATCACCTTGCACGTAGGCCTCAAACATCTGTTCCACTAAAAGTGCCACTTTGCGTTCTTCTGCTGAGCCCGCAGTATTAGCTGCAGCTCCAGTAAAGCCACTTACATTGAATGTAAAGCTCACTGCGGTAGGCAAGGTGTTACCAATTAAGTCTTTCAATCCGACCGGAATGGTAATCTTGTATGCCTTATTAACGGCAAAATTTTCCTTTTGGATAAATGTTACTTTAGGACCTGTCACTTCCCAATGACCTTCGACTTTCGGTTCAATACTAATGTTCTTGAATACAGAGAAGATTTCTACCGGTCGATTGAATAAGATTGAGGGATTTTGATTCGGTTTTAAACTGTCTCCTGTGGCAGGACGGGTCTGAGCAATCGCAAAGCTGGTCTTGGCTAATTCTTCGCCCGATACCGGAACAAAAGTCGCGTAATACTTGGCTTCTAATGGATTTTTAGCCAAATCCTTGATAGATGTACTAATTAAAATTCCGTATTGTTTACCAATCGATAAACTCGGCAAATAAAGAGTTAACTCCTTACTGTCACCGTTAAATGAAGTAGAATCGAGCTTGAGTGTATCTTTCAAAGCAAAACTTCCACTTTCTACTGTGGTATCGATCAAGCCTACCGTTACACCCGAACTTGTGCTTCGAGTGATGGGTTCGCTAAATACGATGTTTACTTTTGCTTTTTTATCGGGTACACCGCTGACTAAAAACACCTTGTTTTCATCAGGTGCTGTCGCATCGAAAACACTCACCACGGTTGGTGCTGTAGCATCTTCAATGGCAGTAGCGGTATCCATGGCTATAAAGGTGTCAGCTACAGGCCGAATGTTATCAATTGCTGTTGTAACCAATTGAAATGTGGTCAGATCAAGCCATACGGCATAGCCAAAATATTGGCCTTCAGGAAGCACCGCAGTATAGCGTCCCGCTGTATCAGTCGTTACAGTAGTTTCAGCCGCTGTGGTAGGGCGAAGCGCATCAAAAAGCAGAATAGTTGCACCGGTCAGGGGAATTAGTTCTTTGGTCAAAGCGCGTTTCTGGCCAGCAGCATTTGCTGCAGTTTTGGGCAGCAGACCCTTGGCCTGATCCACCAACTTCTCACCTTCGCCTGTTAATAAACCGGTAACAACTCCTTTTCCCTGACCCTTATATTTATTGATCAGATCAGAAAATTGATTGGTTGATTTTACGTTATTTACAGTATTTTGCACGTTATTTACAGCCTTATCGATACTCTTCGAACAAGCCGCAAATAAAATTAAGGAGGCACCTGCAATGGCCACTGAGAGTTTGGCCAGCTGCGTCCTCCTCTTCCCTTCTCCATTGATATCTTTCTTTTCCATTCAAGCACTCCTTTTAAAAATTTTTGCTTGTTTCGGCTTGAACATCTTACAGGTTGGAATTTTGAGATTCAAGCAGAGAAGTTAGCTTGGATTAATTATTTTTAATTCCTTGAAATTTTCTAGGGTTTTCCCCTAGAATCAAGCTTCCGGCCCCTCGACATATAGCTTGACAATGGGAAAGTCTCTGAAAAATCAAGAGTCTTGAAGAGTTACCTTTGTGCCTTAAAAACAGGAGCCTTGATGAAGATTCAGAGTATGACTGGTTTTGGAAAGTCCAATCAAAACGAGGGCAATTGGAATGCCAGTGTAGAAATCAAGT
>JBBQAD010000381.1:0-4078 GCA_038315885.1 Fibrobacteria bacterium
CCTTGATGCCAATGGAGATTCGCAACGCCGATTCACTTTTTGAAAATCTGATGAAGTTTTCAGATTCAACTGGAAAAAATTTGTTTGATTCCAGCTTGGTAACATGGTCGATTGCCCGAGGGAGATGGCGTCGTTTTCAACCCCTCGTGATTCTCGAAGACGCAGACCCGGCGGTAGTGGCCATGATTGAAGAGCACCAATTGGATTTGCCTGGGGTTGTAACGCTGGCTGAGTCTCGCCGTTGGTATCCCTATGGAACCTTGGCAGCTCACGCAATGGGTTACATGGATGAGATAACCGAAGAAGAGTTGAACGAACTGGAAAAGGCTGCAGGCCCCAATAAGGACAGTCTACTGTACGCTCGGGGAGATAGAGTCGGTCGCAAGGGACTTGAGAAGGTCTATGAGCCCTATTTTCGGGGACGCGATGGACTTCAATATGTTCGAGTCAATGCCATGGGCAAAGAAATAGAAGTGCTTGAAGACATGCCACAGGTAGAACCTGTCTCAGGTAACAGTTTAGTTACATCAATTGATCTGGAGTTACAACAGGTAGCTGAAGAAGCCATTTCTGATACAGTCAAGGGTGCTGTTGTGGCCATCGATCCGCGTGACGGTTCAATCATGGTGATGATGTCGAGTCCACGCCTTGACCCCAATACTTTTTCTCTCAGCAAAGACAGACGCAAGGTAGAATGGGCAAAGTTGGCTTTAAATTCTCGCATGCCTCTAAATAATAGGGCAACTGTCGGGGGTTACGATCCCGCTTCAACTTATAAAATTTTAGTATCACTAGCTGCAATGCGAAGCGGCAAAGTTGAACCAAAGGAGCATATGCCGCAGCCCTGTCACGGCAGTTATCGTTTTGGCACACGTGCCTGGAAGTGTTGGAAACCCTCGGGTCATGGTTCTACAGATTTTTATTCTGCCCTGATGCAATCTTGCGATGTGTATTACTATCAGGTTGGTTTGCGAATTGGATTAGAATCGATGAACAAGGCTGGCCATGAGTTTGGTTTTGGACAAAAAACCGGTGTTGATCTAGATGCCGAACGTAGTGGCGAGTTGGTCGATTCGAGCTCCTTTACCAAAAAATTTAAAGCAAGAGGTTGGCACTGGTCTAGAGGAATGATTCTGAATCTTTCTATTGGTCAGGGAGAAGTGGCAACCCCACTCCAATTAGCCAATATGGCTGCCGGCCTGGGTAATGGAAAATATTTATACCGTCCCCATCTCATTAAAGAAATCCACGCCCCTGATGGAACCGTCATCAAGAGAGCGAAACCAGAAGTGTTACACACTATCAATATTTCCAAAGAACTTCATGAAATTTTGTTAAAAGGCTTGGAGGATGTGATCACTACTCCCGGCGGAACGGGCGGCCGTGCTGCTGTACCCGGAATTCGTGTCGGGGGCAAAACAGGCTCCGCAGAAAATCCGCATGGGGATGTAACTAATGCCCTGTTTATTGCAGTGGCTCCCTTAGAAAACCCTGAAATTGCAATTGCCGTGGTTTTAGAAAATGTAGGCCATGGGGGTTCCATGGCTGCGCCCGTGGCGGGAGCCATCCTAAGACGCTACTTTGAGAGGAAAGCTTCTGGAAACCAGCAAAAAAAGATTTGACCCGGTTCTCTGCCTGACTATTATGGCTCTTTTGTTGATTGGGCTCGTACTGGTCTATTCGGCCACATTTAATGAGACCGGCAGTCATTGGCAAAAGCAATTGGCCTATGCAATTGTAGGGGCGATGTGTTTGGGAGGCCTTCAATTTGTTCCCTCCCGATTCTTTTATGCGATGGCTTACCCATTTTATGCACTCAGCCTTTTCCCACTGTTATATATTATTCTCTTCAAAAGAAATTCAGTTGAACGCTGGATCTCCCTTCCCATGGGAATGCACTTACAGCCTTCAGAACTCGCCAAGTTTGCTCTCTTATTGGCTATGGCTCGCTTTCTCTCCATAAAGCCTCTGTCATTACAAAATCCAAAAGGATTAATCGCACCTGCCCTGTTGTTCTTCGTTCCCTTTGTACTTGTTCTTAATCAACCCAATTTAAGTACCGCACTTTCATTTGTTGCCATGAGTCTGGGTATGGCCTATTGGGCTGGTCTCGGGGTCTGGGAAGTAATTCTTTTGATATCACCGGTGGCATCGGTGGTCTTAACTTTTCATCAGTTGGCCTGGACCGCCATGTTTCTGGTTTTGATCGGAATTATGTTGAAAAAAAGAGTGAGCATTCAACTTTTTATCACCATACTGTTTCTTAATATCTCTGCCGGTTATGGAGCAATATTTATTTGGAATCGGCTTCTCTATGAACACCAGCGCACCCGAATACTCACCTTTGTAGACCCCATGCGCGATCCGCTCGGAGCGGGATATCAAGTGTTACAGAGCCAGGTGGCCATCGGCTCCGGACGTTTCTTGGGCAAGGGATTGTTACAAGGCACGCAAACCAACCTCAGTTTTTTACCAGAAGAGCATACCGATTTTATTTTTTCAGTCTTAGGAGAGCAGTTTGGATTCGCGGGCTGCTGTCTCGTTTTAGGACTTTATTTTCTGCTGATTTTCCGGATTTTTCGAATGAATGTTGATATCAAAAAACGATTTGTATCTCTGGTGGCCGTGGGAATTGCGGGTATATTCAGTTTTCATGTCATTGTTAATGTTGCTATGACAATTGGCCTGATGCCTGTGACGGGGCTGCCGCTACCCTTTCTCTCCTACGGTGGGTCCTTTTTGATTACTTGTCTATTGCTGGTAGGATTATTATTAAATCTGAGATGGTCCGAACACTCCATATAAAATCACGGATTCCCAAGCTGCCTCAGCGAGTTCGCTTCGCATTGGGTTGGCTGGGAGAGATGGTTGTTCCTCCCATCTGTGTTCACTGTCATTCTCTCCGCTTTGCGAGTCTACCGCTTTGCCGGCAGTGTTATCGCAGTTTATCAAGAATAAGTAGTCAGTGCTGTAGGCTTTGTGGTCTAGATGATTGTCAAAACGATCACAAAGATTGGGATTTCCCCTTTTCAGAAGTGAAGGGTCTCTATTCCAAAAATCCCATATTCGATAGTCTTATTTATGGTTTAAAGTATCAGTCGATGCATCCCAATGCTGCGTTTTTGACTCAGATACTTCGCTTTAATTCTGACTTATTGAAACATTTGCGCAATAATTACGATGTTCTCATTCCGGTTCCTATCCATGGAATTAGAAGGAGGGAGAGAGGCTTTAACCAGGCGGAGTTGATAGCTGAAAGCCTGGCAGCACAGCTCTCTCTACCCATAAACAAACACTTATTGGTACGCCACACTTTTAAAAGCAGTCAAACCAAATTAAGCCGAAGTGAACGTAAGGCCAATCTCTTAAAAACCTTCAGCCACAACCCGAAAGCATCCATGAACCAATCGCGCATGCTGTTAGTCGATGATGTATTCACAACGGGAGCGACGAGTTCGGCTTGTGCCCAAATTTTGATGGATTCGGGAGCCTCAAAAGTTGGCGTATTTTGCTTGGCTTTGGTTGGAAAATGGAAGCCGCTTGACGATTTAGCCCTAGCAGCAAAAATGGATATTGGGCTTGGATTTTTCTCATAAATTTAAAGAGAAGCACCAAACTTCATAGCCACTGACAATAAACCTGGCGGAGGATGAGGGACTCGAACCCCCAAGCCCTTGCGGGCGGCGGTTTTCAAGACCGCTGACTTACCATTAGCCTAACCCTCCAGGAGAGGCTAAGTTAGCACGGCTAAAAGCGACTTGTCAATTCTATTCCAACTTGTTCATAGAAGCATTTTCTTATTGCCATTGCCACTCGAAATTTTGGAAACTTGTGGCAGACCAAAGCGTGAAAAGGTATTTCCGATTCAAGTTCTTTCAGCCAAGCAAAATCGAGGCGGCACAATGACTCGTTCTTCTTCCAGGAGTATCCGCATGAAGCGGTGGTATACAATTGCATCAATTCTTTCAATTAGCCTTATTTCCCTAGTTCTGTTCTGGGCATGCGAACCTGGAAATTCTCTTGACCCTACGCAAAGTTCCGGCCTAGTTGTGAATCCAGGTGGTGGAGGTGTAACCCC
>JBBQAD010000161.1:0-7746 GCA_038315885.1 Fibrobacteria bacterium
GAAATTGTAGGCGACCAATTATTGTTTACATCTAAACGGCCCAGTAAAACAAGTAGTTTTTTTTGAGAAGCATCCCATATGACTTGAATGGCTTCAGCTATTCCATCGCCGGAATCTGCGAAGGCGGCTAGACTAATAGAATCGAGTAGTTTACCTGAAGTGGGATTGTGTATAGTGACCTGATTGTAACCAAGATACACTGCATAAAGTTTTCCCTCTGCAAGAATCAGATCGTGAGGATTACTTAAGGCAGGTAAGGTAAACTGCCCGATAGTTTTCCAGCTTTGGCGATCTAAAATTTGAACATTGTCACGTCCATAGCGATTGATAATATACACTTCATTTCCACCGAAGAAGCGAACGGTTGCATCACTATGGATGGGGCCAATTTTATTGCGAATAACTTTTCCATCTAATGTGGCCACGCTATAGCTTCCGGTTTTATAGTCTGAGAGAACTCCCATTACGTAACTGCTTTTAAAGTAGGTGGTATCGGTAGAATAGAGAGTATCAGAAGTGACTCCAATGGGTTTTAAATATTTGCCCTTGGTGGTATCTGAAACTTGAACCCAGTTATTGAGGGAATCTTGTACCCATTTCGATGAGATCCAATGAAAGTGATAGAGGTAAAATTGCCGTTCCGTTTGAATTTTTTGTAACTCTCTAACTACAAAGTCATTTGCACCAGTTCGAAAGCGGGTTTCCTTTAGAGAGACTTCCGAATGCAGCGTATCCGTTTTAGGTCCGACGATACTATCTAAGGAATAAAAACGAACTGTATCTAACCCGAAGCTTTCACTGCTTATTTTTTTCTGGGAGAGATAGCGCAAATTGAGAGTCTTGCCAAAGCTTTCCAAACTGGAGCTATAAGTTTTGGATATAATCGTATCTGCATAATAGGTCAAATTTAAAACGAGGCCAGTATCGGCATCAAAAAACAAAGTGGTATCCGCCAAGGTCGTTTTTTGAACAACGGTATCTAGATGACTTTCTGCCTTTGCAGAAACCGGAATTTGAGAACCTGCTATTTTAAGTGTATCGATAACATGGAAAGAAATGGATTCCATTGAATCGATTCCATCCTGAGATGTTGTCAAAGTTCGGGTATACAATGAATCTATCAATTTACGTTCAATAAACATATACCATCCACTTAAGGAATCACCCTCATTATTGGGAGAAATACTGTCAATCCGAACACTTTCGATAGTAAGAGTATCAATATTCGTTAGAACCGTATCTATTTTGACCCGGGCTAGGGATGCTCCATCCCCTGAATTTGATAAAAAGCAACTGCTTAAACCAATTACACTGACGATCCCTAGGGCAAGCATTGTTTTCAAGCTACCTATTTTCATTATTTTCACTGTTGTTCTCCTTTGTTTTTCTTGCTTATTTTAATATTGAATTATTTGAGTTACGATGTGCTTAAAAATGTTACCCTGTGTTACAGATAAATATTTGAAAGTCGATAAGCTTAAATTTGCAATGCGAATCATAAGTCTCAATACTTTCCTGATAATCCAATGTGAAATGTCCTTGAGGGCAAAGGACTATTGTAAAAGTCCAATAAACGTTCATCTGTTACATTGTTGATTCCAAGTGAAAGTTTCAAGCCATGTTGCTTTTGGTTTCCCAGGTGAGCACTCAAAATGACATCATGCTTCCATTGATTCGTTCGATTGTCAGCATAGGGGTCGTAGATTGTGGAAGAGCCAGAAGGATTGGTGAAACTCAGTCCACGTAGATAAATAAGATGTTTCAATTCAAATATCGAATACTGCAGGTTTTGATTGAGGGCCAATGTCCACAAGGGAATAAAGGGTAACTGTTGATATTGTCGAAATGCTTCACCGGGGGGAGTATTGATAGCATAACTGCTCGTATGGGTAAAGGCTGCTTGAATTCGGTAGGGAAAACTTGAGCTCTGAAAAAAGCGAGCCTGGGCAGCCAGTTCTTCTCCTAAAGCCAGGGTTTGATCCGAATTTTGAAATACAATGACATTTTGAGAATTACCGCTCATGGTGATCGCATTGTTTGTACTGCGATGAAATACTCGCCCCTGCAAGCTAAAGGTTTCTGAGGAATCCGACTTATAGGCAAAGCCGGCAGAATACGTAACACTCCTTTCAGGTTCCAATGCAGGATTACCTTTCACCACCCCGCGGTCGCCAAATCTTTCATAAAAGCTAGGGTCGCGATGTCCGGTCGAGGCCTGAGTCTCTAGCTGTGCCTGCGAAGAAATCGCTTTTGTCCAGGATACAAGACCGTCAAGGGCGAAATCATCCCGGCTTTTATCGAGAGGAACACCCAGACCGATATATCGGTTTCCTGTGTAATATTCCTCTAGAGTGTAACGAAACGTCGATTGCAGTCGCCAGCGGCCGATTTCATTCCACTGCATATCTACGGTAGGTTTAAACTCCCCGGCATAGCGAAATAGTTGAGGATTTGTTTCTCCTGTGATGCGATTTTCGTATTGATGGGTTTCTAATGTATAGCTTCCCAAAGCCGATGCAGTAAAATGAGTGTTTAAGGGTCGTGTGTGAAACAGATTAAAGGCGGCCAAAGCATAAGTATTGCGATCTAAATTAAGTCCCGTACCCAATACTCCGCTTAAATCGTTATAGTCTTCACTCGAACCACGCATGATCAGTTTAACTTGGGTATTTGATTCAGACGATCCCAAACCACCACTCTTTGAATAATCCAAATAAGCCGTTCCGCTTTGGACTTCACGATAGGCTCCGCTGTCGGCAGGAATTTTTATTTGTAGCACTGGGAAATCTTTTTTTAGGCGGGAAAGTTCCAAATTTAGCTTGACAACTTGATCTTCACCGGGATACAGCTTGGCCATCAATTGTACCTCTTCCAGGTGATGGCCATTATGTTCCAAATTTCTTTCTGTCAAATCGGTTTCATTTTTGCTGCGGATGCCTCCTTCATTTGTAACATATTCACTGCGAAGATCGTCTTGATAGAAATAGTTATTATTCGCTTCTTGATAAGCGAGTCGCGCAAAAATCGAAGCATGGCTCAATCCGGCATTCACTTCTCCTTCGGCTTTATGCTCGCCGAAACTGCCAAAACCTAGCGATCCTCTGGTAACAGCGCCTTGTAAACCATCGCGAGTAGTGATATAAATCGATCCACCCATTGGGCTTCCCGGTTCATTCAATGCAGACGCAGCTTTATGTATCTCGATTTGTTTTATTCGAGAGGGATCGAGGTCGCCAATTCGGCTTAAACCATCGGAGGCTTTATTCTGTTGAATGCCATCGACAAAGATATTGACCTGATCGGCGCTGGAACCCCAGAGTGAAAAAGCCATATAGGATCCGATTCCTCCGCTGCGAACCCCTGTAACACCTGGCAAGGAGAGTAGCATACGGTCTAAGCCAAGATGCAAGCCTTCAGAGCCTTCGGGACTCCAGGTATCGACAAAAGGAGCATCGACATCTTGTAAACGCTGGGTATTAATTACATCGTCAAGCTGGATTGTATCACGACTGCTTTTATTGAAGTTTGTAATACCTTCCGTAATGTCTTCTGCACTTCCACTTGTAAGGCCAGCCGCCCTTATATTTGCCGAGTCGCTTGTAGCTGTAAGCGGAATTGCAGAAATGGCAGAATTAGAAAAAATTGTAACCAATAAGGTGACAACAAGAATCACTAAATATGGATTTAAACTGCCTTTCCAGCCCCGGTTTTGAGCTGTTAAACAGAAGAAAATATCTTGCATCCGCCTCAAGGGCGAAAGCCATTTGCTCACATATCCTCCCGGAGGCCGCACAAACGGAAATCACTGCAAATCCGTAATTGCAGTAACACTGTTTGGGCAGACCTAAACGGGAGCAAGGGTTGCGTAACGCAATAAAATACTGCGTCTTACGCCCTCCACCCTGCTTCCGAAGGTTAAGGTCATCCATGCTCCGAGAAAGTATTCTGACTCACGGCTTTGGCTTTTGCAGCCTAGCAGCATAGCCCAACCTAGGTTAGACTATGGTGCGTTCTACTCCCCCGTCTTCCCGACCACTGGTCAGTGACATATGGGGTTTCGTTCCGTTTACAGCGACGGGCTCGCTCCCGAATTTCACGGGATTCCTTGCCCAGAGCAGCTGCTAAACTAATCCTTCGAAGATGCTTTTGTAAAGGGGGCAGATAAGCCTTCAAAAAATGCAGAAAATGAGGTTTTAGAGTATACGCCGGTTCTAAAGAGATTTTTTAAAGTTTGATATTCAAACTGTTTATCAAATTGTTTATCTAAGTCTATAAAACTGATAGTTACTCTAGCAAGTGATTCTCTTCAATAGAAGGAGCGATTTGTTAACTATGAAACCTGGCTTTCCTCGTCAATTCTTTTTCCTTCATTTTTCACCGTGTAACAACAGGCGAGTAGAGTCCCAACAACTGTCTCTCCCACCATTGACCTGTATTCTTTCGAAGTTCAGGGCTTGCAAATCGATAACGATACAGTAAGGCGCGCACTTGACGAGGGGCCTGATGAGGAAAGGGATTGTGACCGAGTAACAGTTCAACTGCAGGCGAGTTTTCTAATAAAATCTGGAGTAGTCTCCCCATCCATATATTGTCTTTATAATATCCGAGCGCAGCGATACTCATTTGCCAATCGAGCCTGGGCATATGGGGTATAACCCAGGTCGGAATCCTCTTTGTCTCAGTTGGCTTATACCTAAAATTGTATTCCTGCCAATGAATTCCGTCCCAAGAGCCTTCTAGAATGATTTCCGGTCGATAAGGCGGCATGTTTGCAAAAAAACTAAAAGGGTTTACCACATGCAAATAACGCGTGAAACTTTCGATGTGATCGACCGGTTTGGGTAAGAGAAATGGTTTATACAAGGCAAAGCGAATTTGTAATAGTCCGAGAAACATCAATAAAATCAGGGAAATCTCTGAGATATGATATAAAAATTTTGGCCTCCTTAATGCTCGTTTGAAATCTGATGGAGTGATTTCGGAGTCTTGACTGACAGCCCCAGCAGGAAGGCGTCCAAACAAAAAGACCACTGGTTTTAGCCACCCTAATTGCAAAGTTCTGTCATCTAACAATGTGATAGAGAGACAAAAGCTGAGCAGATTTAAAAAACCATAGTTACCAGTTGCGATAATTAATATCTGATAAAAATTAAATATTAGGAATGTAAACAAACGGCTCTGACGGCTTCCCAAAACCAGAAGCGGGAGTCCTATTTCAATTACAAGCACTAAAAAGCCAGAGATATGGTGAATACCGGGGTTTAAGAAATGGGCATACCAGGCCAGAGGGCTCGGTGAAACCTGGTTTTGAAAGTAAACATCAAGGGCTGTAAAGCTTGTCCAAAGCGGATCACCTCCGCAAAGCTTTGCAATACCCGATGAAAAAACCATTCGCAAAAATAAAAAGCGCAGCGCCCAGATCGGTAACAGCTGCGGCGGATGAAGTTTTTCATGGCTGGGTCTAAAAGTCCAGGGACAAATCCATAGCGAAAGAAAAGCCATTTCGAGTAACAATCCATCCCATTGAAAGGCAAAAAAATCTTGCCCGTTTACAGTGATAGAGAGATAGGAGAGATACAGAAGAAAAAGCGAGGGACCTTGAAACAATCCAGCGATTATAAAGAGCGAAGACAAGGCCCCCATTGCGCAAAGGGCCGAAAGAGTCAAATTTGCTGCATATGAGGGCAGCAGCCAGGATAAGGTGGGTGCTTTTAAATAAGCGAGGATTCCATTTTTCAGTAGCTCCTGTTTGAGGAAGTCGTCTAAGGGCAAAATTCCCGATTCTCCCACTAATCCAGAGAGCTGCGTCCATGCTGATAAGAAAGCCAGTAGAGAGATTAAGCCGAAACTCCGCAAATAAACCATACGGAGAAGCGAAAATCTATTGGAAGCCACTGTATTCACTCTTTATCAGTTCCCTAGTTCTCAGTGAAGGGTATTAATCCCCAGGGCGAACCCTGGACTACTTAGGGCTTTGCTCTCCGATCCAAATTTGAAAAAAATCGGGTGACTGTGGCATTTTTCCTTTCCCCGACTCTCCATTTTTACCTTTAAGAAAAAAAGTGAGAATTATGAATAGCCCTGACCCATCCAATGTCCCTTTAAACGGCAACAGTTCAAAGCCGGAAGCCGGCAATTTGCCATTAGACTCAGATGCAACTCAACAATTGCCCACCAGCAACGCCGAAACTCGTAGTGTCAACTTTATCGAAGAAATTATTGAAACAGATAGAGCCAGAGGTGAGAACAAAGTTGCCACACGATTTCCGCCAGAACCCAATGGATACTTGCATTTGGGTCACGCAAAAAGCATCTGTCTGAATTTTGGTTTGGCCTTGAAATACGAGGGTACATGTAACCTGCGTTTCGATGATACCAATCCAGAAAAAGAAGATGAAGAGTTCGTCGATTCTATTGAAGCAGACGTGCGCTGGTTGGGTTTTAAATGGGACGGACTGTATCACGCCAGTGATTACTTTGAAGCGATATACAAAAGTGCAGAAGAACTAATCGATAAAGGGCTCGCCTATGTTGACGAACAGGGCGTGGATGAAATGCGGGAGAACCGGGGAAATTATAACACTCCGGGTAAGCCTGGGCCATTCCGGGATAGGCCCAAGACAGAAAATCTGGACCTATTCAAAAGAATGCGTGCAGGTGAATTTGACGAAGGAAAATGTGTTCTTCGAGCAAAAATTGATTTAAGTGCTGGCAACATGAATATGCGCGATCCGGTGTTATATCGGATACGCAAGTTTCATCACCACCGCACAGGCGATAAGTGGTGTATCTATCCGATGTATGATTTTGCCCACCCGCTCTCAGATGCGATTGAGGGAATCACCCATAGTATCTGCACATTGGAGTTTGAAGATCACCGCCCTTTTTATGATTGGTGTATCGCGAATTGCACCTTGCCAGCCAAGCCGAGACAGATTGAATTTGCCAGGCTCAATGTTACATACACCATTCTATCAAAACGCTATTTCTCACAAATGGTGAGTGAACATCATGTTGATGGTTGGGATGACCCTCGGATGCCCACCTTGGCTGGGATGCGTCGTCGAGGTTTTACGGCCTCTTCCTTAAGAAGCTTTGCTGAAAAAATTGGAGTTGCCAAGAGTAACAGTCAGGTCGATGTAAATCTATTGTATTACTGTATTCGGGAAGAACTGAATGCTGCGGCCAAAAGAGTGATGTGTGTACAACGGCCCTTGAAGCTGGTGCTGACCGATTATCCTGAGGATAAATTTGAAGATTTGGAAGCCGATAATAATCCCGAAGAACCCAGCGCGGGCAAGCGCATGGTTCCCTTTGGTCGGGAACTTTGGATCGAGCGCGATGATTTTATGGAGAATCCCCCAAAGAAATGGTTTCGCCTTGCACCTGGAAGCGAAATTCGTTTAAAACATGCTTATTACGTGCGCTGTAATGAAGTGATCAAAGACCCTGTGAGTGGTGAAGTGGTAGAGTTACGCTGTAGCCATGACCCAGAAAGTCGAGGTGGATGGTCGAAGGATGGGCGTAAGGTCAAAGGCACTGCCCATTGGGTATCTGTGAAACATGCAGTTCCGGTAGAAATCCGTCTATTTGATCATTTGTTTACAGTCGAAAATCCTATCAAAGAGTTGGAAACAAAAGACCTGGGTGACTGTATCAATCCAAAATCAAAAGAAGTATTACAAGGCTTTGCAGAACCTTGTTTGGGAGAGGCCAAAGAAGGAGAGCGTTTTCAATTTTTACGCC
>JBBQAD010000063.1:0-10629 GCA_038315885.1 Fibrobacteria bacterium
GGTTCCCAAGTCAAGTTAATTCCCTACGAAGCACTATCCATGGATTCTAATTTTTTTAATAGGACAATTACAGATACTCGTGGTTTCTTCACTTTTAAGAGTGTTCCCTTTGGAACCTATCGCCTTAGTGTGATAGGGGAAAATGAAACCGTGCTCCAGCGGGTAGTACGACTACCGGCTTTTAATATAGACGATCAGGATCCTATTAATCTTAGAGATACATTGGGGCAATCTACAACTGTCATGGGGACATTATTAGGAAAGATTTCGCCCAATTCACTGGTTGAAATATATGGAATGGGACGCAGGACTACTATCGGAGAACTGGGTCAGTTTCAATTCGAAGTTCCGCATGGTCAATATGAACTTGCACTTATTGATAAGGGAATATTTCGCTCATTGCGTCGCCCAAAAATTGAGATTCCCAAGCTTAAAGACACAGTGCACGTTCAAGCCAAAGTTTTAGAGGGTTGTGAAAACCGGGATTGTGACTTTACAAAAATTCATTCTATTTTTGCCGCGAATTCTCTTCCAGACTCCTTGAGTGTAGGGAGAGTGCAGGAATCAAATGGAAGAGTCAATGCTCTCGACCTTTCCGGACTTGCCATTGATACACTTCCCGAAGAAATCGGCGAGATTTCTGAGCTACAAACGCTCAACTTAGGATACAATAACCTCAAAGAGATTCCCAAAGCATTGGCAGACTTAACCAAGCTGGAAATCCTCCTCCTTGCGCACAACGAACTCAGCACTGTACCCGCCGACTGGGGACGACTTTCGAATTTGATTACTCTCGATTTAACAGATAACCAAATTTTAGGCTTTCCACTATCTGTGATGCATTCTAGCGATGAGAATCAGTTACCCTTTAACTCTTTGCAGAATCTTTTCCTCAATGGAAATCCTATCGTTGAATTACCCGGGACTATATCTCAATATCCAAACTTGCTAGTGCTATCTCTTTATGCCTGCAAATTGTTGAGAATCGCCGAAGAACTTGGCGAACTAGTACACCTGAAAACATTAAACTTAGAGAAAAACGAATTGCGTCAACTCCCAAAATCCATAATCCACTTATCCAATGTGCAACAGTTACGGATTCAGGAAAACCGGCTCTGTGGATTAAATGAGGATATTCGAAGGTGGATTGGGAAAAGAGATGGCACTTGGGCTAACAGCCAAAATTGCGAGAAATAATTAGAAGTAATTCGAAATAATTAGAATTAAATAATGGACACACCAGCAAAGGTGGAACAATGAAAATAGATAAACTTTATTTTGTGACTTCGATGCACTCATTCGCCTCAATTGCTTTGCTATTATGTGTTACGCTTGTTAACAGCTTGGAACTACGATGCGACCTAAGTGCTACAATAAATGATGGAATGCCCGATTGTTGGGATGCCGCAACACTAGAAGGTTCGACAATTAGTGTTGCCTCAAACATTACGCGTCTAAGTAATAGAAATATTTCGTTCTGTATACCTCCAACTAAGGGAGAAGCAAAACCAGCAGATTTTGTGTGGGTACTTGATCAAAGTGGGAGCATGAAGGGAAATGACAAAACTTTTTATGTTCCATCAGCAGCATCGACTTCTATTGAATTAGCCAGATCGATTGCACCAAGCTCCACAGCAGCCTTGGTCGGTTTCGCTGTGAAAAACTGTATGGAATATTCTGGAGGAGGTTTAGACAATTCAACAGTTGAAAAACAACTTAATCAACTTCTGACCTATACTGAAAACGATTATAATTGCGGCCTTGATGCGAACGGGATAAGTAACCCTTCAGGCACTAATTATTACACTTCTTTGAAAAAAGCTGAAGAGTATTTAAAGGACAAAACCCGATCCAAATATGATCGAAAAGCCATTGTATTCTTAACTGATGGCAATCCCAACAAAGATGAAAATCTTTTTGAAAAATTGGTTTCACAGAACGATTTTCCTCCCGTATATGCAATTAGAATTCAAGGTGATCGCGACGCGAATACTCCTCCTTCTAAAGCAGAGTTACTACTTATGAATCTTGCCTTTAAAACCGGAGGCGCATTTTACCCCATCGAACCCAACAACCAAGCCCAGCTCAAAGAAGTGATGGATGCCATCGTTACTCATGTTGTGGCTACCAATGTGCCACATGCGATTTCGATAAATAATAAGTCTACTGGGGCTTTGGTTAACACCTTATCCTCAGATTTTTTAGCCGGAGCCAATGGTGTTTACCAAACCTCTCTTTCAAATATTCTTGCCTTAAAAACAGGGAAAAACGAAATAGAATTGACGCGAACCATGATAGATCGTTCAACTCAAGAAAAAGGGAGTGAAACAATTCGATTTACAATTGATGTATCTGCTCTCGCTGAGAACAAGATCGGAAAACAAAAAACCCAGTCTGAACATTTTCAATCAACCTGCTATGAGCAATCGAAAATTGAATTAATCGATTTAGCTAAAAACCCGATTACCAAAATTGGTCGCTTCGAATCGGAGATTCGACCACGTCTCACAACTGCGCCTACTGTAGTGGGTGAACTATCACTTCAAATAACCACGCTTGAAACCAAAGACAAAGAATTATCGAACTTGGCAAATGCGAGTTCAACAAATAACGCTACTCAATTTACGAATACACTGGCCTTTAGTGAGGTTAGTGGAAATGGCTCACCGAATAATAATCGAGTAGAATCAAAAATAGGTGATTCTGTACAACTTATTTGGAGACATCCAATTGACCCCAGAGACACTGCTTACGGAAGCTTTTCTGTTGCGAATTTAGTTGCTACTCCAGTGGCAGATACTACTGGGGATTTTCAATGTGTTATAGACGTTGGCCTCTCGACTGAAACTGAAGGAGCAACGATTTGGTATCGAACAGATGGCAAGGAACCGTTTCCTGGAAATCCCTCAACGCAGAAATATGAGAAAGGCCAAAAAATAAAGATCACTAAGAGCAGTAATTTGACGGCAATAGCTACCAAGGATGGGTTTGAAAACAGCTATGTGATGATTGAATCCTACACTAATAAGAGCCAGATTTCTATTAAAGCGTCTCCTCCGGGAGGCTATTACAATAAATCACAAATAGTTACACTAACAATTGAAGGCGGACAAGGCAAAATATGGTATGCAGTAAGCCAAGATGGTAAATCAAAGCCCGTAGCAGGCAGTTCTACGCTTTACTCCTCGCCCATTGTTATTACCAAAACTTCCTATTTGTGGGCAATTGTTGAAAGTGATTGTGAATCAACGGAATTTAAGGAACGCTACGTTATTAATGATACATTACCTCGACCCGTTTTGACGGGCGTGGGTGATTTTAATGGTACTGGAACTGTAGGAATAAGTCATCCAATCAAGGGAGTTACAATTTGGTACACCTTGGATGGAACCGATCCTAGGCCTGGAAAGAGTCAAAAATATGAGGGAAGCATTCAACTAACCGAAACGACAAGGGTAAAAGCGATAGCGAGTTTGGAGAATTGGACTGATAGCCCTGTTGCAGAAAAAACTTTCACAATGCGGGCCTCTGCACCCGTGGCAAATCCACCTGGGGGGCAGTATCCCAATACCATTAAAGTGTCACTTGCAGCCAAGCAAAAAGATGTCATAATTCTGTACTGTATCAACTGCAAAAAGGTTGATCCGACTGGAATAGGAATGTTGACATACGACTCTAGCTCCCTAATTGAAGTCTCGAAATCGGGTACAGAAATACGGGCTATTACGGTCCACTCCAAACTTGAGCCTAGTAAGGAAATGGTGGAAAAATATGTTATCAGTGATAAATTGCCCAAACCGACGTCAAGTCAATTAAACCCTGAATTTCGGGGGTCTATTCTGGTTTCGCTAACAGTAAAAACCGACATCGAAGGCGTAGAAATCTGGTATCGCTTAGATGGAGAAACTCCGGTTCCAGGAAAGCCGGGTACATTGTTATACAATTCTAAAATCCCAATCACCGAGTCTCTTCGATTAAGAGCTATTAGTTTCAAATCTGGTTGGCAGGTGAGTGATGTGCTAGAAATTGACTACATCAAACTTCCTCCGCAAAGCGGTCAGATTCAGTTAGGAGAAATTCTCGATGTAGACGGAGATGGATTTTCAGATCGACTAAGATTTACATTGACAGATAAATCGCTTCTATTAAGCTCTGTCATTGTAAATGGTCAACTTTCTCAAGTATCGGTCTTACCCTCTCTGCTTATTGAGAAAACTCTGGATGTAAAACCCGGATGGATCGAATTGCAAGTGTCCAAAAATCAAATCCCCATAGTTAAAGATGGAGAAATTCAAATTCCAAATAAAGAAACAATTGTGGATGGAGGCTTGGCACCGGGTCAGTTTCCCCTATTAGATAGGGTTGCACCAGTACTATGGTCAGCATCTATCTCCAACAATTCTGGTGGTCTTGAAGGTGAACTAACCCTCGAATTTCTTGAGATACCTAAAGATCTGCCAAAAGAAGGTGTCTTATTTGAAATTCTTAAAGAAAATGGAGACCGACTACCTTTAAATGTTACTAATGGAATAAAAGTAGGTGATAAGATTTGGTCATTTAAGTTACTCGAAGAAATCCCCAGCGAGGGCGATCAGATACATCTCAATACCGGGGCTGCTATCAGTGACACTCACGGTAACACACAACTGAATAAAAATAACCGCTGGGTAAAAATCGTTTTTAAATTTAATGCGATTGTTGATGCAAGTGCGATTAATGCTATTCAGGGCAGACCGATTAAACAGTCAAGTTCTGAATGGATTCTAGTTACTAGTTCCCCGATTAATATTGAATCAAATACTGGTGCTGATCGCATTGAAATTATTACCACTAATGTAGAATCAGCGGAATTTGGACTGCCGGGACTTGAGATTTTGCTCAATGCACCAGGTAGCGTCCAGATAACGATATACGATCACTTGGGTCAATTCATAAAAGAAGATAATATGGACGTAAAACCTGATTTATATCAGGTTTTACCCAATTCGAAAATTGTAGGAGTAAAAAAACTAACTCTCCTCTGGAATACTAAGGCTGGCAGTGGTGCTGAAGCTGCTACTGGCGTTTATCTTTTCAATTTTCGAGTTCATTTACACCCCTCCGATGGAATTACTGTTTTGAAAAAAGGAGTGAAGCGAGTAGGCTGGGTCAGGGGTTTGTAGAGAAATTCAATCATTTACGATTGCATTAATGTATGATGCATTGAAGCACGCAAAAGGCGAAGTACCTCATTCAAACAGCTTCACAAGTCATTATTAGTGCAGAAATCTATTCTGAAGAAATTACAAGTGGAATAATTAAGTTAAGCAGCCCTCCTGCCAAATTCTTTGTTCACACCCTTTTCATCTCCTCTTCATATTCTCCCAAAGTTAACAGTCGATCCTCTGCCTCCATTCGTGCTGGATAGAGAATCCCATTTAAATGATCGAGTTCATGCTGAAACACCCGAGCGACAAAGTCTTCAAGTTCTTCATTCACTTCTTGACCCGCAGTGTTCCAATAGCGTACTTCGATACTCTTCCAACGAGGAACCTGACCTCTGAATCCGGGAATACTCAAGCAGCCTTCCCACCCCTTAATCTGCTCTTCGCTATGGGATTTTATTTCAGGGTTGATAATTAACTGAGGAGGCAGCAAGGGAGCCTCAGGGTAGCGGACAGTTGGTTTCGAAGAAAGCAGAAAGAGCCTTAAGGAAAGTCCAATCTGCGGGCCCGCCAGTCCTACACCTTGGGCCTTATCACAGCTTTCAATCATTTTTTTTTCTAATTCAATCAGGTCCGCAGCACTGGGATTTTCAACTGCCTGAGCGACCTGAGTGAGGATGGTATTCCCAATTTCTAGAATGCTCAATTCGGCTTCTCCATCGCTTCTGTCATTAGGCTCGCTTAGAATAGTCATTTTGATTTCCTGTCGGTTTTTTGGGATGAATTCCCTTTTTAAAGGCATCTGAAACAGATTGAAGCTTTTCTGTATGAAAATAGTATGCCTAACGAAGGCTTTTCTTCAATTATTTTGCCTAAATGAATTATTCGCTTAACTGCTCTACACTGGGACAGTCTGTTCAGGGACGAAGCATACTTGCCTACACCAATTTTAAGACTCAAACAGTACAATTGAATGGACGGTTCGAGTCCCCACGAAAAGTAATGGATACCCAGCCTATCTTAATTCTGGGGGGCATTCATGGTGATGAAAGAGCGACTGTTTACTTGGTTGAAAATTTTTGTTCACAATTGTCGCACATTAAAAAGGCTATCTGCCTTATTCCCTGCGCGAATCCCGATGCCTGGGCTCTGAATCAACGCAACAATTATCGCGGAATTGATATGAATCGAAACTTTCCGGCTAATTTTATGGCCTCTACGGTAAACGGAAAAGAGCCCTTGAGTGAGCCTGAAAGTCAGTTACTGGCTGAGTGGATCATTCGCAATGAACCTCAAAAAATAATTTCCCTTCACTGGGCACTTTCTGAAATTGACCCCGATGGTGAACAAAGTGAAATAATGGCAAAAGCGATGTGGCTTTCCCTAAACTCAAAAGACCGTGAAGCGATACCAATAAAAATGGCCCAAATGGATAGTGAAATATTACCGGGATCACTCGGTGGCTGGTGCGGATATCAGCTACGCTATCGCGATGGGTCTAGGCCTTCCATTGTAACACTTGAACTTCCCTATGATTGGACCTTACCTAAACGGCCAATAGAGTTGCTGCCGCAACATTGGGATCAAGTACAGAGCCAATGGAGAGAGAATCCCACACGTTATTTAAGGAAAATTAATCCGTTAGTGCATCAAATGTTCAGGGCTGTAATTGATTTGGAATAGTATGTGTCACAGTATTTGGAATAAATTCAGGTAATCCAACAGCCCTGAACATCTCCTCGGTCATATAGTTCCAGAAGCCTGGAGATAATTCTTCCGGAATCGCTAAGTTTCCAATGCGTATACGCTGTAAAGCTTCCACATGGTTTCCGATGGCGGCAAACATGCGTTTTACCTGGTGATACAATCCCTGGTGAATGCTTATATCGCATTGCTGTTCTGAAATCATAGTAATACAGTCTGCTTGAATTAAATTCTTTTCGCCTCTTAAAAGCACACCATCCAATAGACCTTTAACATCTTTTTCACCTAAGCTGCGAGCCAAATTGACACGATAGGTTTTTGGAATTTTCTTCTTCGGTGAAGAAATGGTATGAAGAAAATTTCCGGAACTCGAGAGCAAAAGTAGTCCACTACAATCTGCATCCAGGCGACCCGCCGATTGCAAGCCTCGGTTGATAAAGGGATAAGGAAATAGCCCATAAATACTTTGATAATGCTCTGAGACATGAGTGCATTCGGTATTGGCTGGTTTATTAAAAATGAGAAAAAGTTCTTCTGAATAAGGGAGACTAAGCGAATTCACTGTAATTTTTTTGGGAAGCGACTGTAATTCGACAAAAGGGTCATCTTGAATTTGATCGTCAAGACTTACTAGACCTTGGCGAACCAGCTGGCGTAATTCTTTTTTACTCCCAAAGCCCTGGCGAAGTAATAGCCGTTCTAATTGATTTGAATAGCGACTCATGCATCTCTTCGTAAGATGAGCAGTGCCCTATCTTGTTGGGTATTGGGGATTCGATATAATTTATGGGTTTCTATTGTATACAGAGCGCGTCCGGATTGAATACACTTAGAATTTGAAATATTTGGATTCGTTTCGCTTGGTTCAGGGACCGAACTTTGATGGACTGGCTTTAGTTCTTCTAATTCTTCTGCTAGCTTAGGACCTTTCATAAATATTGCCTTGCCTCCTATCTGCAATGCCGGTTCTATACGAGGTAGGGTAGATGCCACAGTCTCAAAGGCCCGAGATACAATTCCTTGTACAGGTTCGAGATAACTTTTGGATGTAACCTTGTGACCAAAGACATGAATTTTTTGGAATCCAAGTTCTTTAATCACTAAGTTCAGAAAATTCACTCGACGGGGTCGAGGTTCGGCCAAAATTATTTCTGTCTGTGGTGATGCAATCTTAATCATAAATCCAGGAAATCCAGCACCAGTGCCCACATCTAGCAAGGGACTAGGCCATTTATTCTGGATCAGCTGACTAAAAACCAGACAATCGGCATAATGACGTTGAGCCATACTATCAAAATTTATTAGTCGGGTGAGGTCTTGATCGGTATTGTGTTTTCTTAAGAGTTGATGGTAGGCCCATAGTAATTCGAGTTGCTGTGTATCTATTGTTACACCATAGTTTTCCAGCAATAATCCCAAATTCTTCTTTGATGGGCTTAAAGGAGAGGGGCCTTGGCGAGGGCTATTCTCGAATATGGATTTACTGTTTTCATTCGGGTTGTGATACTTAAGTTTGAATTTGGTCGGATTTGAAATATTCGAAAAATTTGAAACCTTTGGAGGCTGCTGAGACTGCTTTTGGGGTTTAGACGAGGAATTTTCTGTAGGGTTATTTCGGCTCGGCAAGGGCTGATTGAATTTGTCTCGGGGACTGTTCCACGAATCTCCTTTTTCAGGAGAGGTATCCGAATTTTTAGCACTATTTTTTTTTCTAAAATGTTTCATATCGAAAACTCAAAAAGACTATCAGAAATACCCGATAAATTAAACATGATAAATCGATAGCGTTCCAAAAATTGGTTCAAAGCGCTTTGATGTAATCTGTCTTCGTAGCCCATGCGCTTTGCCAATTTGGTCATTTCAGCCTCTCCCTTGGGCAACAAGTGACTCTGTTGGAAACCCAAAAGTTGAATTCGATGTTCTACTTGCCGCAGAAATATGTAACTCTCACGCAGAATTGTATACAAATTACTAGCAATTAATCCATAACGGCGCAATTTACTTAAAGTATGCAGGGTATGTCCGCCAATGAGTTCGCGATATTGCCCGCCATACAGTATCTGCTGTTTTTGAGCGTAGAATTCAATGGTTCGTAATCCACCGGGACCTGACTTGATTTCATGTTCAATGTGGCGTTTTGACTTGAGCTTTTCTAAAACAATTTTTCGGATATCTCTGAGACTGGTAAAAATTGATTTTTGTCTTTCGGGATCAAATAAAATTTGCTGTACCATATAAATCGTGTTATTTCCAAATTCGAGATCGCCGGCAATCGATCGGGCTTTTAACCAAGCCTGTAATTCCCAGCCCAGGGCCTCATTTTCATAGTATCGTTTACAATATGAATGAGTAACCAGTAAGGGTCCGCTTGGTCCGTAAGGTCTTAAGTTCAAATCGACCCGACAAATAGGCCCAAAAACCGTATTTTTTTCGAGCAGTTCAATCAGACTTCGGCTTACTTTTTCCAACAAAATCTTGTCATCTTCTTCTAGATTTTCATCCTTAATGATGAAAACCAAGTCAATATCAGAACTGTAATTCAATTCTTTTCCGCCTAATTTTCCCATGGCGATAATAGATTGGGTTTTGGCTAATTTCTGAGCTGAATTTTCTTTCAATGCAAATTTGTAACATTCACTAACTAGTGCATCGGTCAAGTCAGAGATCGATAGTGTTATCTTATCTAATGAATTTTTCCAGAACACATCTCCCAACCCAATGCGAAGTAATTCCTGGTTTTGATAGCGTTTCAGCTTTTCCAAGCCAACCATAAGTTCATCATTATCAAGATCAAGTGCTTTGATGTCGTTTTCTAATTCGTTTCTGGTTTTGGCTTCAGACACAGAGCGATCCAGAGAGAAGCTGGCTAAAAGTTCGGGTTCACGAATTAAAAAATTGGAAAGAAATTCAGAGTAACCAAAGATACCGATTAAAACATCAATGTAACGAGGGTAAAAAAGCATTTCCTGAATAATTAAGTCTGCATCTTTAGACATTTCAAGAAAATTATACAGTGATAGTAATACTTGATCCGGGTCAGGGGAGGCTGTAATTCCTTTTTGACCCAACAAAATTAGAGCTGCGAGATTTTCGGGATTTTTTAGAGTTTTCGAACTGTGAAAAAGCAAGCCAAGAATTTTATCAGGATTTTTGAGTTTTAGTTCACTAACAATTTCGGTAAACAGTGCATCAATTCCCGGTTCTCCAATTCCTGCTTCTCCAGATTCTCCCGCTTCTTCAATTGAATGAACTTCCGCTGCTTTTCTGCTTGTTTCACTCGAAGAGATTTCATTCGAAGCAAGGGTTAAAATTCGATTTGTAAAAAAATCTTTTACGGATTGTCGATGCTCCTTCAAATCCTCGAAAAGGGACTGGGACTGGGTTAATTTCTTTCCATCGCGAGGAGCATATCCTAAGCGTTTGGCCAAAAAGTGACACTCTTGCGAATCTTCGCTGGGTAAAAGCATATCTTTGGCGTTTCCGCGCGACATTCTAAGAGCATTAATTAAGCGTCTAAGAAAAGCATAGGCGTTATACAATTGAAGATAGTCCCGGACTCCAAGTAAATTTTCTCTTAATAGTCGTCGCATGCCTTGCAAAGTATTTGCAACACGAATTTGGGGATATTTAAAGCCAAAATAAAGTTGCAGGTATTGAATGGAATACTCCAATTCTCCCAAACCACCTTCTGAATACTTGGTATTAAAGGTATCAGACTTGGTTTTTTCCTTACGCTGTCTGGTTTTGACTTCCAGTAATTTCTCCAGGGGAATAGGGGGCC
>JBBQAD010000440.1:0-3308 GCA_038315885.1 Fibrobacteria bacterium
AAGGCTTTTTCGATGGCCATACAGACACATAAATTATTCATGTGACTGCTGAGATAGTCCATTCTGTCGGTTAAGTGTATGTATTGCAAATAGGTTTCATTTTCACCCATTTTTTCGATAGCACGATGGATGTAACCCAAATGCGGAATGACCTCTAAAACTGTTTCTCCCCGCATTCGCAGCACCAGACGCAATACGCCATGAGTCGAGGGGTGCTGAGGACCCATATTGAGATAAAACTCCTCCTCACTAAGCGCAGCAGGATCGCGTTCTATCTCGGCGCTTTTGGCCAGATCCAATAAGGTGTTAGTAGGGGCGTTTGACAATTCTTTTTTCGTCCTCAAAATCTTTTCGTAAGGGGTAGCCCGGAAAATCTTCAGTTAAAAAAAGTCT
Source organism: Fibrobacteria bacterium (assembly GCA_038315885.1). Taxonomy (GTDB): domain Bacteria; phylum Fibrobacterota; class Fibrobacteria; order UBA11236; family JBBQAD01; genus JBBQAD01. The sequence goes on from JBBQAD010000440.1 coordinate 394, forward strand.
GCGTAAATCAGGGTGACCGATAAAGCGAATGCCAAAGAAATCATAGACCTCCCGTTCATGCCAATTGGCTCCGGCATACAATTGGGACAGCGTTTCAATCTCCGCTGTTTCTCGAGAAATCGAACAGCGAATGCCGATTTTGTGTTTATGGTTACTCGACAACAACTGTACTACTAATTCAAAACGGTCTTTCCAATCGATAGCGGTAATTTGTATCAGATAATCAAAATGAAACTCTGCTTTATTGCGCAAAAAATTGATCAGGCTTAAATAGCGGTCTTTGTCGACCTCAAGTTCCAAAAACGTATCACTACCCTTTTCATCTAGAACCTCTGGAGTTACAGTTTCCAAACCATAGACTTTAAGATCAGAAAAGCCCTGGCTTATTTTATCATAAAGTTCACTTTTTTTAAGTCCTAACCCAATTTTAACTTGTCGAGGCACCTCTTCAAATTTTTCTGGAGTCAAGCGTTTGTGCACATAGGCTTTGAAGTCGGGATTTTCTGATTTAAAGCGCTCGCGTGCTTCGCTTAATCCTGCCTGCTTGACCTTTTCCTGTTCTTCCCATTTATTTTCAGCATCGCTCAGTGTATCAATCGGTGTGGACGCATTGATTGCCGGAGGAATACGGGGCTTTCGGATGCTTTCGTTTTTAATCAATTCTTGCAGCTGCATGATACCGAATAACAAGGCTTCTGGGCGAGGAGGGCAGCCGGGAATGTAAACATCTACGGGAATCAGCCTATCGGCTCCCTTAATTGCATAGTAACTGTCATAATAAAACGGCCCCCCTGAAATTGTGCAGGCGCCCATTGCAATAACATATTTAGGCGCAGGCATTTGATCATATAATGTTATCAATCGAGGCGCCATTTTCTCAACGATGGTACCTGCAAGTATGATTAAATCGGCCTGGCGGGGAGAAGCCCGAGCTACCTCTACACCAAAGCGGGCCCAATCCTGATGGGAGGCGCCAGTAGCCATCATTTCAATTGCGCAACAAGAGGTACCAAAAACCAAGGGCCATAGGGAATTACTGCGGGCCCAATTAACCACATAGTCTACCGCATTGACCAAATTTGAGCCGCCTGGCAAGGGATCGAGAACTTTTGGAAGAGTATCTAGCATCATTCCCAACGTAGTATTCGTCGGCGCCAGACGAATATCAATCCGATAAATAAAATGCCAACGAACAAACCAATTTCAATGGCAAAAAATTGGGGTGAAATCTCTGGCAGCTCTCCCTTAAATATTTTTTTGGCTAAAATGGCACATGGGAATAAAAACAGCGTTTCCACGTCAAAGATCATAAACACCAGGGCGATCAAATAATAGCCAGGTTGAAATCGGATGCGGCTGGACCCGTGGCTGGGTTCTCCACACTCATAGGGTTCCAAGGTGTCTTTTCCGTGTCTTCCCTTTGCTGCAACCATTCGGGATAGAAGCAGGGCCGCCGAAGCAAAGCCCAAGGAAACTAGTAGAAAAAAACCTATTGCAATGTATTCAGTCATGCTCTTCTTTCAGGTAGGAAAATAACTTAATGAAGGGCTTATTAAGGAATTAAAACTTGTTCCAAATCAATATTGGTACCTACTTGTAGGTGCAATTGCCAATCCTGATCGGATAGTCGTGCAGCAGAGGCTCTCAAGGGACCAATGATGCTGGGTAGTTCGATCATTAATTCATAGTAAGCTTGATAGGTGCTAAAGCCCACTTCACGTCTTCCCCATAACACTCTTTCTCCATAGTTATCGAATAAACCGTAACGAGCTCGAACAAATCCTAAAGGCATTGGAAGTGTTAAGTCTCCATAATAATTCACAAATGCTGTTCCTCGCAATAAACTGTATTCATAGTCACGCGAAAAACTAAAAGCATCAATTAAGCCCTCATAGCGTAGGTCCAGTTTAGGGTTATCCTGAATTTTTTGATCAGAGATAAAATGCTGAATGCCGATATGAAAATAGCGATAGCCTAGGTGCAGATGGGATTCTAAAGAATTGGACGCATCACGTAGTGTACCAAAGAGGTTATCCGGATTCCGATTTATAAAATGAATGTCCCAATGTTGCTCCCGAGCTAAGACACCCCAGCTTTCAGGGGCCTTGATGGAAAGGGATTGATGAAGTTCGGTGGCCAGGTATTCTTGAATCAACTGATCTTCTTGACTAGGTTCGATATAATTGCTGCGACCGATTTTTGAAATCAGATGCACAAATGGCAAAGGATACAGTCCTAGAAAAAAGAATAGCTGCGTGTGATCAAGCTGCATGCCTACCCGGCTGAGAAGCGAATCGCTGCGATTGGGTTCTGGAAAGTTTATGTCTTCGGCATGATAGACAAATCCCAGTTCCATTTTAAATGGGAAAATGGGTACAAAGGCAAAACGACCTCCATAGCCGGTTTCGCGGCCACCGGTTGCGCCAGCACCTAGTGCTTCAAAGGGAAAGTAAAAAGGAACTGACCATTGTAACTGTCCGAAAATTTCGGTAGCGTGCGAGCTACTGATGTTGGCAGCGGCTTCGAATTCCAACTTAGACTTTTCGCGACCTGAAAAAACCAGAGTACTGGGAAGACCTGAATCAGCCTGATTCCATTTTAAATCGAGTCCAGAATAAAATCCCGACTGAATCAACTCTTCGATTTGAGCGTCACCTTGAGGGTCGGGATGATCTCGCCGTGATCTTTCGATTTTATCTAAGAGATATTGACGCCCACCTGACTCTAACTGGTTTACGGCAACCTGATCAGCATTGAGACTTAAATGTTCTATTTCTGGAGGCAATGTCGTATCACTCATGGCTTCCAGTACAGCGCGCTCCATAGGAGGGGGCTTTTGCTGTAGCAACTGTCGCAAGAGATCCCGCGATGAGAGGGCTGATGTATAACCTGCATCAAACCATTGGCGGGGATTC
>JBBQAD010000165.1:0-7592 GCA_038315885.1 Fibrobacteria bacterium
AAAACTCAATTAAAATCGTCTTGGCGACGATTTTGATGCACTTCCTAGGAAGTGCCGTAGCAGAGCCATCTTCTAATAGTGAAGGAAGCGCTTGGTTTCATGCTGAGAATCTAGTAGACAGACTAAAAGAGGAGAATTGGAAATTTCAAATGGTTCTCGATGAGTTAAATCGGCTTGAATTTGTATTGCAGGACTTGAGAGATTTACAATTGTACCCTAGGGAGCTTACGCGATTGACTCCTGATCAAGAAGTTATTCTAGATCGACGTTTAGAAAAAATTGAGAAAAAATCCAGAGTGTTACGAGAATCTTTAAATACACTGAAGAAACCGATGGATGAAGCCATCTTGATCTCACAAGAAATGCTGAAAGAAGAACCGAATGTAGACATGATTTCCAATCTGAGCGATGATAACATCCGTAGGATCCAAAAATTTATCAAGATTAAAAGAGAGGCAGCCGGACTTTGGGATGAGATCACAGAGGTTTTGATGGACTTGCGATTAAAAATTGGAATCAAAGAACCTGTAGAATCCAAAAGTGCTTTTGAGGAAGGCTTTTTCAAGGCACTGTTACAAAATATTGGAAAATCGTCTGATGCATTTTATCAAAAATTTAACGAATACAAGGATAGCTTAACTATTAGTTCACCTAAAACTAGCTGGGACTTGATGGCAAGAATCGATTTAAACCGAATAAAGTCCCGCTCTTCAAAGCAAAATTCACAATTTGTGCAGAAAGGGCTTAGTCGACTGTCACATCGTTTTTCTGGAAAAATTCCCATTGGGATTATCAACTATTATCTGGCCTTAAGCTACCTAGCAGATGAGAAGGAAGATCTGGCTATCCAGGCATTTCAACAGGTTGGAACGGACAGTCGCAAATACTCTGAAAGCCGTATGGGTATCTTGCAAGCGCTTTTTACGGCGGGTCGAGACAGCTCCGTCGTCAAGCAATATCAAGCGCTTAGTCAAAAAAATATTTTAAACGACAGTCTTCTTACACACGCCAGATACTTAGTGATACAGAGTTATTACATATTGGGCAATGATACCGCCTTGGAAAAAGAAGTGATGGTAACAGGAAAACGAAACACTGAACACAATAAATCACTGATTGTTTTTGCGAAGTCGCTTATCCGAAGAAATAGGCTACCTGAAGCTTCTGAAGCCTTACGCTCCTTGCTTCGGCAAACACAATTGCCTGAGAAGCTTCGTAATGATGCACAAATACTTTTAGCACATTTACACTATGAACAAGCACTTTTTCCCAAGGCCCTCAGTGAATATAAAGAGCTCATCGATAAACGAGGTTTTCAGGCTGAAGCCTTGTATGGCATGGTTTGGTGCCAAATTCAGTTGCAGGATTTCGATGCTGCTGAGTTCATCTTGAAAAAATTGATTAATCAATATCCCGATAATCCCTGGGCAGTAGATGGATTTTTGGTTTTATCCAGACGTCTTGCCCTTAAAGCTCAGGAGGCCTGGGAGTTTTCAAATCAGGTCTCACTGGAAAAAGAAAAACTGGATGGTTTTGAAAAGGCCTTAAAGGAAAAGTTGGCTAAGGGTTTGTTCACTCGAGAGTATTCTGAAAAATTAGAATCGAAATTATTAAGTGCCCGAAAAAAATTGGAAAAGGAAAGTCAGGAAAGCCCGGATGCAATTGCGCACATGTATACACAAGCACTTGCTCTTTGTGAATTTGTAAGAATTCGCTATCGAACAGGCGAATATTCTGAACTGGATTACAGTGGAGAAAGACAACGAGTAATGCAGAAATTCCGGCAATTGGATCCCGGCAGCCAAGGGGCAAGCGGTAACATTGTCAATGAAAAATTTCATGATAAACGGGAGGAAGTAAAATCAAAGCTAGTCGAGGTACGCGAATTGGAATTGGATCTAAATATCCGCCATAAAGAATGGCTATTGGTTTTTTTAAAGAAAAGTCAGCAGGATATAAGCTCCCAAATTGCATCACTTCCTCAGGACAGCAATGGAAACTTTTTAGCTCAAAAATTGCGAACCCAAAGGTTTATGCTATCTGATGAAATATCCGAAAAAGTTCTCGAAAAAACCGAGACTTCCTTAAAGCTGATTGAAGTCCTCAAGAATTCAGATGAATTTGAAAACTTGAAAGACTGGCTGCTTTTTCAAGAGGGCTTACTACGATATGAGTTGGCTGAATGTGAACTATCGAAACGGTGGGATCTTTTTCAATGGACTGATAACAACCATAATATGATTGCCCAGGCCGAACCCACGATTGAACATGTAGCCTACGAAGAACCGTGGAAACTTCTGCTGGATGTAACTCCAAATTCGCCCTACGTTCCTGCAACCCTTTACTACCTCGGATTTTCAAATACGGCGCGCATGGCCTCAGAAAAAGGTATACAGTACTTTGAAAAATTATCAAGCAAGTATCCTAATTCACAATATACATCCCAAGCTAATGTCTTCATTGGTGATTATTACTTCAATCACAATGATCTGATCAAGGCTGCCGCAGCTTTTGACAAGGTATTAAGCGATCCCGATTCGAAAAATTTCGATCAAGCACTCTACAAATTAGCATGGACTTTTTACCGTGACAGTCATTACAAAAAAGCCATTAGTTCTTTTACTGTAATACTAGACGAAGCCTTGAAAAACCAGAATAAGAAAAAGGAATCTGTCCTTAAAGATGAAGCATTACAATTCGCAGCCCTGAGTATCGCCGAGAGTGATACTAGCGATGATGGCGGAATTGGACAGACCAAACGTTTTGCCTCTAAATTGGGCGACCAGCGCCTGGGTGCAACATTGATGCACCGCATGGCTGTTATCTATACCCAACAAGGTCGGTTGGAAAGAGCCAAACGAGCTTTAGAGTCTTTATTGAAAGAGTTTCCAAAATATGAGAAAAATCCACAGGTTATGATGGATTTAGCCAGAGCCTATGATAAAGAACAGGATTTTGAATCCAGTGCTGAAATCCGGGAAAAAATATTCTCCCTCTACAATCGTCAAAGCGAGTGGTATGCTAGTCAAAGTTTAAACCGAAACAGGGAGACAGCCGACTCAGTCTGCGAAGAAGCGCTTAAAATGGTGGCTAAACACTATTTCTTTGAAGCTAAACAATCAGAAATAAAAAAGACCGATGGCCCAGAGATCTCTCAGAATTATTATCAAAAAGCGGTAGGAGCTTACGAAAAGTTTTTATCAGTGTATCAGTCAAGCCCCAATTACGGCAAGTTCAGCTATCAGCTAGCTGAGGCATACTTTGCCATGAAAGATTATGGCAGTGCAGCCAAGCGATATATGCTTGCTTCTCGATCTGAGGACAAAGAAATAAAAATGCAGGCTGCCTACAACGCGATTGTTGCAGCCCAGGAATTATTGAAAAAGAGTGCTAATGAGAAATAGCAAAAAACAAAATTGTCTATGCTGGTTCCGCTTGATCTTTCTGGCATTAGTGGCCTTAGGCATATTGGCATGTTCGGGTACTCGTCCAAAACCACAAGGGAAGGCCGATGTTTCATCGTCAGTAACCAAGCCTATTTTATCTGGCAATCGTGGTGATTCAGCCATCTCCCTAGAGTTGGAATTGCAAAAAGTGGAATCCCAATCTCTACCGGGCAAACAGGCCTCTGAGCTTTATCTCCTAGCCCTGGACAATTTTATGCAAGTGGGAAAGGGAGATGAACGCATTCCTGAAATATTATTGTGGAAAGCTAATCACTTATATAACCAGGCAAATTATGACAGCGCAATGGCTGTTTACAAGCAATTAATAGAAACCCATCCCAAGGCAGGGCAAATTTCTGAGGCTATACAAATGGTAGCACAAGCGTATACCCAAAAGGGAGATGCATTGCAGGCAGAACAGTGGTATCGAAAACTTCTCAGCATGGGTAAAGGTGATGCTATGAATGAAGCTAAAACCAGAATTGCCCAATCTATCTATCAACAAGCGCAAAAAAATGAATCGGAAGGGACATTCGAAGAAGCTTCAGCAGCCTATCTGCGGGTTTCAACAGAATTTCCCACTGTTACAGTAGCTGCAGCGGCCTTATATAATGCCGGAATCATGAAAGAAAAAAGCAAGAATTGGTTGGATGCTATACAGATTTATGGCCGGTTTTTCGATGCTTTTTATGAATCAGAACTGCTTTCCAAGGTATTATTTCGGGAGGCCAAATGCTGGGAGTTACAGGGACGCTTTGAAGAGGCTGCCACGCGGTATCTCAATTTGGTGAAAGCTCATCCCCGGGCAGCCGAGGCTGAATTGGCATTGTATAACGCTGGATTCGCCTTTGAATCAGCCAAACAAATGGAGCCTGCCGCAGCAAGTTTTGAAAAATATGCTTTGGCTTTTCCTGATAAACCTGACGCACCCAATACTCTTTTTCGGGCTGCAGAAATGTACAGTGAACTCAAACGCTGGGATAAAGTGTCTGAACTTCAAAAATTATTTATTCGTAAATATTCCAATGATAAAACCCGCGTAATCCAGGCCTTGGTGCTGGGTGGAATGGCGAGTTACAAACAAAAAAAATATGATGAGTCAGAAGCTATGATGCGCAAAGCGATTATTCAATACAACCAATTAGTTGAAAAAGATCCAACATCTCGTTATTATACCGCACAAGCGCAGCATACCTTGGGAGAGATCCGGTTTGAATATATGCAAATGGTCAAGTTAGCCGGAAATGCTACAATCTTTCAAAGGTCCTTAAGGTTTAAAACCGACCAGCTTAAACTGGCCGTGGGCGAATATCTGAAAGTCTTAGATTACAAAGTGGTTGATTGGGCTTTTCGCGCCGCCTTTTCGTTAGGGGAATCTTTCGAAGCATTCGGCTCGGATATTTATCAAGGAATGGACAAAGGCGGCAACAGCGTCCGGGAAATCCTGAACAAAGAAGAAGATGCAACTGGAAATTTGGGTGTATCACTGCAAAAATCGATGGAACAATATTACCAGGCACTATCATTAGCCCAACAACATAATTTAAGCAATCAATATGTCGAGGCGGCAAAAGCCAAAGTGGCGCAGATCCCCTACAGGGTGGGTCTTGCTTATATGCACTTGGTAGAAACAATTCCAGAAGTTTTGAAAGCAGATGAAAATAACCGGGAAAGAGCCATAGCTACTCGATTAGAACAGATACAGCGAATCAGTCCATTTCAAGAACAAGCTATTCAATTTTTCAAATGGCTGATAGAGGCTGATAAAACTTTAAACTTAAATGCTCCTCAAGCCGATAGTGCCAGCAGTCGCGTTATTCAACTTGCCTTTGACTTAGGCAACAATTATTTACGCCTCACAGACCTGGCTCGCGGAGCCCCCATTCCCACAGCATTTAAAGCCAACGAAGTATTTTTCTATAAGGTAAAGCTTTTAGAAGAAGGCGTTTCTGATTTTGAATTTAAAGCAGTAAAACAGTTTCTTGAAGCCATTAAACTCGCAAAGAAACTGGAAATAAATAATGGTACTCTATTAGACACTCTGAAATTTTCATTGGGCAAAGCATTGTATTACCAGGCTCGGTGTTATGATCTCTTGGCACAGCAGGCTTTGCTGAATCCTCCTATCCCAGAAGGTTTAAGTGAAGAACAGCAAGAGGCCTATACGATTAAATTCGAGAATGTAGGCTTTCGTCTGCAGGACAAGGCCGTGAAGGGCTATAAACAAATATTCGAAAATACCCAACAAGGGCATATAGGCAAGCGTTGGGGAGCCATGGCTTTTTCTCGTTTGTATCAGATCGATCCCAATAAATGGGCTAGCTCCATTCATTCTGATACAATTGTTGAAGTTTATTCAGGGCCAGAATGGCTTTCAACTGCTTCTGCGCCTAATGAAACCTGGGCAAAACAGATTAATTCTGATTGGCTTCCCGTAAAACGTGGAGCCATGAAAAATCTTCCCTATGCAAGTTATGTTAGAAAACCCAATCGATTTCTTTGGAATGGGGAAGAGGGACAGGGGACAAAAGTCGATAATGCGCTAATACCCTATCAACCTTGGCCAGAGCTTTGGACCCAGACTGGTTTTAAAATTCCACCCAATATTAAAGAGCTTAGGCTTGAGATGGTTGCCCCTTCTGAATGGCAAGTGTTTCTCAATGGAGATACAGTTTTAAGCAATGACCCTTCGGCAGAAGCTTGGTTTAATGGGAAAAAGATCGATTTGAGTAAACGTATTTCAAACCTGATTCGGCTTCAGACTTCAGACAGTGTGGTGAATGTTCTCTCCATTCATTCCCGAAACCTCAACCTAAATAGCGGATTTGGAATTTGGATTTGTTTACAAATTCGCGGGGAAACAGAAAAATCGGTTCCTAAACTACCCTGGGATGAAAAGCCATTAAGTAAAGAAGAATTAGATGAATTGCGTGAAACACAACCCTTCATAGAAAATTTTTCGCTGGATAAACGAATGCAAACATCCTCGTCTGAAAGGAATAGCAGTCCATGAACATGAAACTTATTCTAAGCCGAGGGTCACTCAATTTTTTCTGTCTAAAGAAAAATTTTGGCATCACTTATTTGAGCCAAAGAATTACAGTTTTGTCCCGACTCTGGCCACGAGAGCTACAATGCCGATTGTGTTTAAGATTGTGTTTAGGATTGTGTCTCTCTTCTGGTTTCGCGCAAAAGTCCGAATCTACATCGCCTGAAATAAGTCAAGCGGAACAACGACTTGCCCAAACCGCAAGCATGCCGGCTGGCCTTGCCCCGGGAGCAGTAGGATATGCCGCAAATCCATTGAAGCTAGAGGAAAGTTCTCTTTCAAGCCAAAGCAAATCAGAAGCATCAATAGCAGCAGGTTCTGCGAAAGTAAATCAGGCAGGAGAACTAGTGTATACATCGGGACTAGTAATCGAGGGAAAGGTGGAAAAACCCCAGGTTCAATTTAACATGATAAAGGAGGCTCCTCCTGAACGCTCCATTGTCTTTAAAACCAGTTTTCGGAAAAGACTATTGGAATGGGAGCGTGACCCCAATTTTAATGCCGCAGCTAAATTACGCAATGATGTTGAAAACCCATAAAACCCAAGCACTTTGAGGGGAATTCAAACTAAAAAAATCTAATTTTACCCTTACAAACAAGAGTAAACTTGAACAGAATCCCATAATGGTTGTATATTTAACTTGCCTTTCGAAAGGGGAAGCTCTGCTAGATCCATAAATCTATCAGACCTTTTAGACCCTAGCAATCCAGCGTAATTCGCGACGAAAAGGTTTCAACGGCTTAGCAAGTAAATGTCCATCCAGAAAGAAATACGGATTTGAACTGGCTTGGCATTTTTGCCTTCATTGAAATTGAAAAGAGTATTATCTGAAATGGTCACTTGACCATTGTAGTATTTTACTTCCAACCGTAGTTCAGCAGACAATCCGGGAGACTATGTGGTTTCTCAGATGAAAAAAAAGAGGTTATGAATGAGTGAATTCAACCAATCAGATTCAGCAATGGATGAAATGAATCGTTATCGACAAGATGAAGAGGTCAATCAAACTGAATATGAAGAAGTTGATGAAGACTCCGGAGCAGAGGACTCCGATGAAGAAGAGGATATTGAGGACGGCGACGAGGATGAAGAGGAG
>JBBQAD010000136.1:0-8380 GCA_038315885.1 Fibrobacteria bacterium
GATTACAGAATCTCCAGCTTTAGCAAAATCCAATGCAGACAAAGTAAATCTGGGTACAAATGTTACGCTGTACGATGTCACCAAAGATGGACAGGGAAAGCAGGAATATGGTGTGACAGACTTGAAAATTAACAGTGTCTACATTAATGTAGAATGGAAAAATTACACCAAAGCATGTGTTTATAAAACAACAGGTGATGTTGAACAATTTCGCTTTATTAACTGCAAATTCAGCGGTGGTGAATATGGTGTTCGCTACAGTGGATATGCCGACAAACCCCTATTCTTCAATTGTAGTTTTGAGAACCATTCCAAGGGCGGCATTTACACTACGGAAATCGTTCATTTCCATGGTGGAGTTTACCAATGCAGTTTCAAAAATATTGGCGGTCCAGGAGTGAAAATCGGCGGTGGTGCTATGAATGTTGGGTACGGACCCTGGGTATTTTCTGTGGATAACTGCACTTTTATCGAGTGTGGCAATGAAACTGAAGCAGCCGTTGAACTTGGTTACAATTGGTTGGGCGCCTTCTCCAATTCCACTGTAACAACCACCTCCAAAACCATTCTCGCTGGATTTAGAGGGAATTTTGGAATCATCGACTCTGTGGTTATTGATGTGAAAGCAAAGGATAATCAGGCCATGTGGCTGGGTCACCAGCGCTTTGAGGCGACTGCGGGTGTTGGAGGTGCAAGAATGCGTGCAGTTGAAGTAAAGCAGGGCGGAATGATTCGCTTTATGGATAGACAAGAGGCTATGCAAGATGAACCCGGCCGGCCCAGTGCTGGTGAAGGTAATAAATTCTTGAAATACGGAGCCGATATGTATAAAGAATTTCCATACGCTTTTACTCATATGTTTTACCGTGTGAAAAGCGCAAACATCAATGAAGCGTACGCTATTTATAACAGTGGAGTAAAAGCCTTTGATCTTAGTACCGATTCTTTAACCGTAGGAGTAAAGAAACAAGGCATTGTTAATCAGGTGAAAGCCGAAGGTCAATTAGGTGTTTATGATACGCAAGGACGCTACAAAGGAATTTACCAGGGTGGAAAGTCTAACTCATCCGGATTAAACTTTGTAAAACCCTTGAATAAAAAGGGTGATACAAGAAAAGTGATCGGTTTGTAATTCGGATAATTGTTTAGTTTAAGCGTTTTTTTCAAAACGCTTTTACATCTTCAATTTAGAGCATCAAAAAGCCTGGTTCATAAAAGAGCCAGGCTTTTTTATTTTGGCATCTAGCTGCTCGAAGCTAATAGATGCATTTAGACTTACTACGATTTATTGAAACACATTGAATTGGATTCCCCCACGAATTTTTCATACAATGGGGACTGCTTATGGAATTCAATGAATACTATGATGCTCGGTAATTATTCCTATTTATCGCAAAACAAATAGAGCCATCCCAAAAAAGGCTTCATTTTCAGGTACCAGCGACTAGAATGAAAACATAATTTACTCCAGCATCGCAGTAGGAGGTAATATGGGTCTTTTTGATGGAATCAAGCGCCAGCTTCGATCGGTTATTGAATGGAATAACCCGAATCCTGCTGATCTTTTTATTAAGTGGTCTGAAAATGGCGACGAATTAAAAAATGCCTCAAAGCTTATCGTCGGACCAGGACAAGGTTGTGTATTTGTGTATCAGGGAAAGGTCGAAGCTGTTCACACCAAAGAAGGAATCATTGAACTCCAGACTGCTAACATCCCCTTCTGGACTACCATTTCAAAATTCATGCAGGCTTTTGAAAGTGAACATAAGGTGGGAATTTATTTTTTTAGAACATCTCGTATTCTCAATCAACGCTGGGGAACGCCTTTACCTATAAAGTATGAAGATCCGAAATATAAATTTCCAGTTTCTCTAAGAGCTCATGGGAATTACAGTTTTAAGCTCAGTGACGCAGGCGATTTTTTTGTAAACGTGGTTGGTAGCGCTAATCGTTACACTATTGAAGATTTCCGGCAAGTAATGAACGGTCGTATTCTTCAACCTTTAACCGATTTTTTTGCAGAATCTCGCTTTTCTTATGCTGAGATTGATGCCAATCGAGAGGAACTATCTGCAGGCATAGCAAAAAAATTGATATCAGAATTTAGTCGACTCGGTTTTGAATTCCAAGATTTTAGAATCGAAGGGACCAGCTTTGACGAAGACACCATTCGACGCATCAATCGAATTGCTGATATTGGAGCGGAGGCAATGGCTGCCCAAGGGGCCGGCTTAGATTATACCCGTTTGCAACAACTGGAGGCCCTGCGTGATGCTGCCAAAAATGAAGGCGGGGTAGCAGGTATGGGACTAGGATTAGGAGCCGGTGTATCAATGGGACAGATGATGGCTGGCGCAATGGGACCACTTGCTACACCAAAGTCGAATGCACCCGCTCAGCCTGAGGGATCAGCGGTGGGTAACGACCCAGTTGCACGCCTTGGCAAATTAAAGCAAATGCTTGAACAAGAATTAATTACCCAAAACGAATATGATACTAAAAAACAGGATATACTAAGTTCAATGTAGAAGATATCTTACTGAGCTGCTTATCGATTTAATTGAACTAGTCCAAAACTCAAAGGCTTAATCAACCCGAATTATTTGGGTCAGCTTATGTTCATCTCCAGGCTCCAATGTAACAGCATCATCGGCGGCATTGGCCGCTTCAATGCAAATCATACCCGGGTATTCTTCATTTCCGAAGTCGGCCATAGCTGCAGCTTTGTTCACCCAAGGGTTCCAAACCACTGTTGAACGGCTTCCTGATTTTTCCACATGAATATTTCGACCTAGCGAACGATCCACAATTCGGCAAGCCTGTTCCGTTGCGGTATAAATTCTATCCGTTTCGGCAGTGATATGAATAGAATGATCTTCTGATTTAGGAATAATTGGATCGAGCCTATCCGTATAGGGAAGTCCTTGTAAACCCTCTACTGTTACTTCAGTTATGTGTCCAACCGAAAAGTAACTATGCAGAGCCCCTGTCCATGTGAAAGAATCTGATCCAGAGTTGCGAATTCCCAATGTCACCTGCAAACTTTGGCCGACTGTAACTGCTAATTCCAAATCAAAATTATGCGGCCATCCTGAAAAGCCTGCATCGGTTTGATTCAATCCTAAACGCAATTGTGTTACACCTTTTTCAATGGAGGCAGTCGACAAAACCCGCCATAAGGCGGTGCGTGCAATGCCATGCGCTGGAAATTCAGGCGACTTTGCATTAGCCCCGAACCATGGCCAGCATATGGGAATGCCACCTCGTATCGCTTTGCCAATTTGATAGTTGCTATGCCCGCTCATCCACAATACAGGCGCATGTTCGCGGGGTTGCCATGACATGACATGTCCACCCATAAGACAAATGCTGGCGCTAGCCTGATCATTAAAAATTTCAACCAGTGGCAATCCACCTGGACCGGTCCGAAACAATAATTGCCCTGCTAAAGCAAAGCGTTGGTTTAATTCCTGAATGTTCATCATCGCTCCCGTACAAATGCTTTTTAAAAAGCAAAGTCAGTCTCTATTTCTAATAAAGTAAATAAAAGTGTTACCTAAAACTCTAATTTGAAGACATTGTATTCTTGCCCACACGATTCAGCAGTTCAATGGATGCTTCCACCTCGGCCTTTCGAATCGATACGCTTTCGATATTGCAGCCAATAGGGATACCTTTGTTGGCAGCAAAGTCCTTTAGTTCAAGCCAATTTTGCTCACAAAAATCAATTGAGGATTGTAATATATCATTCGAATGATGCAGTTCGTTTTCCATCCACTTTGGAATATGAATTCCCAGCCACTTCATAAATTCTAATGTTTTTGTTGACCCGCAAGGTGTGAAAGTGAATACAATGGGAACCATGTCTTGCTTCAGTGATAAACTCTCATAATAGTAATCCGAAAGAAAATTTTTTGATGCGTTTACATCATACACTCCTTGTGACACAAAGAAAGAGCAACCCTGGTTAATTTTTTCCAAAACCCGCTTATGCTCCAGACCCTTACTTTGATGTCGTTCAGGAATGACCACTCCTCCTAAAGGGAGTTTTAGAGAGATACTATGCGAATCTGAATAAACCAATGTGTTACGCAGATGATAAGCATCTGCTAGAGATAAGCACGATACCGCATTTTTAGAAGCGGCCCCAACAAAGACTGTTTTGTAGGATTCTCCAACTGCTTTTTTTAAAAAAGTTGATAATTGCGCTTTGGTATACTTTCCTACCGCGCGATAAATAATTTTTGGAATTTTAAGAGAGGCAAGATAGTTCTCACAGTACCAGAAGCCATCTAAGGTCTCTAAATAGGGAAATGGTCTGTCAGAGTCAATTCTATCAGACTCATTTTGAATATCATAAACCACTAAAGAGTCTACTTGTAAACCCTTTAGTCGAAGGCATAATTTTTCAGCAATTTCCTGGATTTTTTCCAATGGAGTATTACACTTAGGCGGAGTAATTCCATAGTATAACATTGACTTACTCACTTCTGTCTACTTTTCATACGCTATCATTGTCTCCAAGCCCATGAGTCCACTATTTTCGTCCCTGACTTCGCAAGTAAAGCAGTGTGACTCCGTCATTGCCTTTTTCAGAAGTGATTTTCGCCCCTAAAGCTCTCTTGCGGCTCTGTAAATATTCCTGAGTCGCGCGACGGATGATGCCTCCAAAGCCTTTCTCAGAACCGAGTCCATGAATAATACGCAATCCCTTTACCCGATCGCGAAGAGCATTGTCTATAGCGTTATCCAATTTTTCTTTGGCTTCTGGCCAGGTTTCCCCATGGTGGGCAATGTCAATTGTGACAATTGTATCATAGAATTGGTCTTTTATAAAACTGTCACACTTGGGACACTGTACCATAGCAGTTTCCAAAGGAAAACCGCAATTCATGCAGCGCTCTCTAGGCAAATGCTTTTAGAAAGCGTCCCAAAACGCCCTGCTCCAGTTTATTGATGGATTCCAACTCTCCGGCATCCAGCCAGACGCCATCACAATGGCTGCATTTGTCGATTTTAATCC
Source organism: Fibrobacteria bacterium (assembly GCA_038315885.1). Lineage (GTDB taxonomy): Bacteria > Fibrobacterota > Fibrobacteria > UBA11236 > JBBQAD01 > JBBQAD01. Next base: position 5,024 of record JBBQAD010000136.1, read on the forward strand.
CCTTAAAATCTATTTCGCTAAGTGTTGTACCACATTTTGGACAATACATCCAATGTAATTCTTTCTGCTTATTTTTCTCTTCCTCAGCAAGCAGGGCAAATTTTGCTGCTTCTGCTGCCTTCTTTTTCTCGTATTCCTGCCTTACAAAATATTCATCTTCATTTTTTGATGGTCCAATCGGCATAAATCCCTCTCTTTTTTTGATTAATTGATTTTAATTTCGACAAGTTGTTAAAATTTTTCCTGAGCATCCCCATAACTGATTTCCCTAGGACTATCAAATTTTTACGCTGTGATTTTCTTCAAATTCAAGCATTTCCCTTTGCCAAATCCTTATTCGACATTCACCCGGACTAAAATATACAAGAGTGTCAGAATGACAAGAAGAGGCAATGAAGGATTCCGAATCCCCAGAAAGAAACCGTGGCTTGAATGACAATGTCCCAAACCATTGGTGAACCCATCAAAATATCGGGAATCCTGATTATCTTGGTGGGGACGAAGCTTTGATACCCAGGGAATTACCGTTCCTTATAACAGGATTTTTCATTCTTCGAAACAGCCACTGCCCTAATTTTGCTACAAAAGGACAATATTAAACAATAATTGGACCCTTGTAACAAATCGATCTAGGCAGCTTAACTCCACAATGCTAAAATTCACAGCATCATGTCGCGCAGCTTGCTTTTTTTGAGTACCCTTTTTTCTGATCGCGCTCTTCGTCGAGCCTTGCGCGAAAATCTGGGCGCGGGATTAATGTTGCCTTTGTTCGCCGGTGCCATAGTCGGCGCCTATTATAATATTACATCGATTCGAATGGCCTTTGAGAGCCTCGCACAAATAAGAATTCAAGGGGGCTACCTTTACAGTGCCATCGCTACCGGAATTTTTGGCGGACTTATTCCATTCGTATATCTCCGTTGGAAAACCGGGGCGCGATTTTCCCATGGCCTCTTTTTTATTGGATTTAATGTATACAAAGGGGTTGAAGTCGATGCTTTGTACCGGCTTCAAGCCGCCGTCTTTGGAGATAGCAACCAAACCTTGATTGTATTGTTAAAAATTTTTTTCGACCAGTTTGTATACAATCCCTTTTGGTCAGTTCCCGTCGCACTACTGGCTTTTCATTGGAAAGAATCCGATTTTGATCTGAATGCACTCAGAGCCTTACCCTGGCGACGCTTTATGTTTGATAGAGTGGGACCCGCACTTTTTTCCACCTGGATGGTTTGGATTCCCACAGTTGCGGCTGTCTATAGCCTCCCCCTGGCATTACAAATCCCTCTGTTTAACATAGTGCTTTGTTTTTGGTCGCTTTATTTTATTGCCCTGACTAGAAAAGCTTAAGTATTTCCTAAAATCGATAGTAACTCTTCTCTTGACAACAATTTTAATGCCTCGTCGCCCTGGCTTTCAATAAGTCCCGCAGCCAGTTCCGCCTTGGCTTCGATAATCGCATTAATTTTTTCTTCTACTGTATTTCGAGTTACAAACTTGAAGACTTGCACATTTCTTTGTTGTCCGTATCGATGAACACGATCGGTCGCTTGATCTTCCTTTGCAGCAGTCCACCAGCGGTCATAGTGAATAACAACTGAAGCACCAGTCAAGTCTATACCTGTTCCTCCAGCCAAGAGAGAGCAAACAAAGACTTTGCAGTCTGAATCGGTATTGAATCGTTCCACCACCGACTTTCGATCACGAGTTGAGCCGGTTAGTGTTTCATAATTTATTGAGTGGGAGTTCAAGTACTGAGAGATATGCTCTATCATGGCTAAAAATTGACTAAATACCACGACTTTTAGATTGGATGCCATAGCCTGGGTCAATAGATCGACAAATGCATTCCATTTGCCTCCACCATCAAAGGTTCCGTTTAGACCCTCCACTTCGTCTAAGCCTTCATCCTCTATATCCTCCATTTCGGCATCCAAGGTATTTTTTGTTGCACTATCTGAGTTAAATTCAGAGCGCTCTTCGGAGTTAATTTGGGAATGTTCTTTTTCAACTGCTTCAGCAAGCAGTATATCAGCTTGTCGACTTAGGCGAAGGGATTGAGTCGCAGAACAGGTTTCCGGATGATTACATATTTGTTTTAGCTTGGTTAATACTTGAAAAATATGAGTAACAGAAATAGTCTCCCTATCTTCTTTGGATTTTTCCAGAATAGGTCTGGCTTCATTCTGATAGATTAACTGATACAATTCTTTCTGAGAATCCGTCATCTCACATTCCAGTATTTCTTCAACCTTTGCAGGCAAATCTTTTAGCACTTCGCTTTTCATTCTTCGCAATAGAAATGGAGCTGTCAACCATTGAAAGCGCCGCTTCGCTTCCCACCGTTCCAGAGGTATCTGCCAGGGCTCCACAATACTGCGTTTAAACTCAGCCTCTCCGGGAAAATATCCGGGCAGAATTAAGTCGAATAAATTTTTGACTTCCATGGGGGTGTTCTCTAAAGGTGTACCACTTAATGCCACCCATGATTGCGATTGTAATTGGGAGATGGCCTTCCACGCTCCTGAACTTCTATTCTTCGCATTCTGGGCTTCATCTAAAACAATGAGATCAAAGGGTAGATTTGCCATCGTCTCTGCATCACGCCGAATGATTCCATAGCTGGTCAAGATAACATGCACCGTTTTTTCACCATCTATCACTGCTTGAATAGATCGCTCACTGCCATGATGAAGCAAGGTACAGAGACTCGGATGAAACTTGAGCAACTTGGCTTCCCAGTGATGTAATACCGAGGTTGGACAAACCACCAGAAATAAAGGCTCTTTCCCCTTTTTCCGATTTTCTGACAAAAGCCATTCTAAAAGCGCCATCACCTGGTGGGTTTTGCCCAAACCCATGTCATCAGCTAACAGCGCTGAGACCCCATGGCTAACCAGATGATGTAACCATCGAATTCCCGTTATTTGATAAGGACGAAGATCATAGGCGAATTTTGGAATTTCAGAATCTTCTGTGTTACCTTGGGCCTCATCTTGAAGCATCCTACTTTCAATATTTTCTTTAAGATTAATTTCATTGAAATCTTTGTCTAACTTGCCTTGGTGAGTCGAATGATTTCCTACGGTATCTCTAGATTGTTTTGCCTGAAAAGACAAAAACATATCAATTGCATTTTTTTCTCCCGAAAGCTCCAAGCGACCAGCTCTAAAGGGCGCGATGGCCCGCATGACTTGGCCCTTGGTCCAAAGTAACAGACCTTTACTTCTATCGACCGCCCTTTCCGAATTCTCTTTTAATCTTTCCAATGATGAAGAATACTCTTCTTTGTTTGGCAGTAATGAAACCAGCCAGAGTAAATCACTATTTCCATAGTTTAACCAACCCGCTGCGCTCAAG
>JBBQAD010000127.1:0-8510 GCA_038315885.1 Fibrobacteria bacterium
TTTTGCAGCAAAGAAATATCGGTGGGCTTGGAGTTGAATTCAAAATTTGAAATCAGAGCAGTAAAAGGTTCGCCACCTGGGGTATCATACTCCTGAGTGTAAACATGTTTATACAGACCCGATTGAATCACTTCGGGAGCATCCTCAAAATCTTCTTGTAGCGCTTCTTTGGATACATCAAGTACTTCAATCTTGACATTTTTCTTGAAATCACTGCGGTCGATCAGAAATTTCAGACCCTTCCAAGATGATTCCAATTGTTGGAATTTCTGATTATGTAGAATTGCATCCAACTGAAGGGAAAGTTTTTCATCGATTAATGCAATATGGTGATCAAGCACGTTCTTGTCGATCTTCTCGACAGTTTCGGAGCTATCCATAATGCTCTGCACAAATACTCGCAGGGCCGCACCAATTCTTTCATTGGCATCATGCTCAAAGAGTGATTCTGCATCTCGATACTCGGCAATATCAACCTGGCCCTTAGGAGCTTCCAGGTTCATGGTCTCGTATATGTACTCCAGGCCTTTTTGTTCTTCAGCCATTTCCACGCTCTCCTTCAAAAAGAACTAATTCGAATGTGTAACTCTTAAATGTATAAGTCTTATGCTTCAGTCTTGGGTGCATCACCCTCAGCTTCTTTCATTGGAACAAATTTATCGAGTTCTGCTAGCAAACTCTCCATGGCAGCTTTGTCTTTAACGACCCCTTCTAAACGGCGACGGAACTCACGGTTATCGAGAAGGTTGGAGCGTAGATCTTTGATGAGGTTACGTGCAGCCAGCAGTTTGCTGAGCTGAGGGACCTGTTTGATTATTTCAATGGGATCAAAGGCTTTCATATCCTTGAATTTCAAATCAACCTTGATGTCTCCGCCACCGGGAGTCAATTTATTTTCCACCGAAAAGCTGGTGGAAAGATTCATCGATTCCATAACCTGATTAAAATTGTCTTTATTGATGTTGACGCGTTCTTTGTTAACAACACTGGTTGTATCACCGCGTTGAGAGAAATCTCCCATTACGAGCAGCTTACATGGCAACTCGACTTTTTTCTGGGCTCCACCCTTATCCACGTTCAAGGCAATATTGATACGTGCCGGGGGTATCTCGTTCTGAAAGTTACCGGACATGTTGTTCTCCTCATTATGACGCAAGAGCTAAACTTGCGCTTGATTTCATTTACAGACTGGAGGCCAAGGCTGTGACCGGATCCAATCTACTTATTTTTGCCACAGTCTCAAAAATTGAACGTTTTGATTGGGCCTTCTCGACTTCATCATCTAGACTTTCCATTTCAGCCATCAAACACTTGTGGTATAGAACCAAGGTGTTCACACAAAGTTCGGGATCCCAAGTCGACAGCCTATAGGCCTCTATCTTCTCTATAAGCTCCGATAACACCCCTTTGGCCACCGCGGCCTTGTTGGCTTTAAAGCACAATTCACCTATTACTAATTTTCGTTCAAAATTATTTTTCTCGCTAGAATCATTGGCCAATCCTGTGCGCAACACCTGTAAAGCCTCTTCTAATTTACCTTCTGCAAGTAGTGCTTCGGATTTTTTTTGTTCTTCACCCAGGTCACCCTTTTTCTTGATGCTTGCTGCTCCACCACCGGAGCCCATCGCAGATCTGACTTCATTTTGTAGCCAATCACGAGTCATGGCATCAGCAAATGGAGTTCCATCTTCAAATTGCAGGGCAGCGAGTTGGGGTAGGCGTTTTAATAGAACTCCGAGTTCGAGCATCACCGCCTTGGCGCAGTTGGCGTATTCACCACCTAGACTCAGGAGTGCCACACAAGAGTAACGCTGCAAATCAAACCAGAAAAGCATATCATCGCGGGTAAAGGCTTCTTCGCCAGACTTCACGAGGTCGGTCCATGATTGAGATTGATACATGGATGCAAAGGCCTTGCGAACTTCTGCATCGGGAGAAGGCAGGGGGCTTTTCCCTCCCTCATTGGGTGGAAGTAAATTAAGCGGTTCCCATTTGACCATTCTTAACAGACGGTAGGCCAAAGCATCGCTTTGCTTTTGTTCGAGCAAGAATTGCGACACTTTTTGAATCCATGTTTCACAATCTGAAAATGAACTGATACTTCCAGGTTCCGCTGGATTATTGGTCGAAGCGCTTGAACTCGAAGAATTCGAACGATTTTCTTCGTAACTTTGCACAGGCACAGGTTTGAATTTCTCAACAGCTGATTTCAATACTTTTGAAAAATCTCCGAAAGAAGGGGGATTCTCCGGAAATTTTTCTTGAACAAAGACCTTTAACCTCTCCAAGGCTTCGAAACCAGCCAGGAGTGTTTCATAATCGTTAGGCCCCGCCGCTGCGCCTTGAATGAGTGCTACCACTCGTTCCCCATTTAACCAACTGATTGTATTGGCGCGAGCTTTTTCCCGCTGGGGATGAACCGCCGCCCAGTGCTGAACCATCCAGGATTCGTAAGCCTGGCAAACTTCTGCCATGGCAGCCAGACCCTTGGTTTGCGAGACTGCTAGGGCTAAAAAACCTAATGAGCGCAGATCCTTTGATTTTTCTTGTAAAATCTTGAGACAATTCTCTTCGATAACGGAAAAATCAATCCCGGAAAACTTTTCAACTTCTTCTTTGGCCTTTTCAAATTCTGCCTCATGAGAACAGTCTTCACCGCAGGGTGTTGTCTCACTGATTGGTTTTAGTAAGTCTTGCAGCATTTCAATCCAATATTTCGCTCCGACACTTGTAGGAGAAAGATTTTTGAGTTCCAGCGAATATAAAATAAATCAGGGCTTTTCTGAAAAAACTCCATCCTTCTTTTGAATAAATTCAATTTCTGCTATCTCATTTTGACAAGAGCGACATTGTCAGCTGTTACATAGTTCAGAAATTTACTTTGCATTGCAAAATCTGCTTACGAAACCGAATTTAAAATCTATGGCAACAGAATCTGGCATCCCTTCAATGCTCCCGCGAATTTGGAAAAATCTGATTCGGCCAAGTCCCCTGGTCAACGATATTGAATCTCAATTGCGTTCATCCCTGCTTGCTGCTGTTATTCTAGGCAGTACCCTGGTTTTTTTGTGTTACGATTGCCTTACAACAATGACAGTAGATGGTTATGTCGCTCCGTGGTACGGCTATATAACACTATTATCTATATATCTACTAAATCGATATTGGTCATTCTTCGTTGCGGCAGTCTTGCATCTATTAATGCCGATTGTCGTAACTATGTCTCATATCTTTGTGGTAGGCACAACGAATCTAGCCGCCTCGTTGATATTTTTGATACTCGGCCCAATTTTTGCCAGTCTTTACTTCAATCCTCCAGTGGTCTTGATGATCGGGCTTTTGGTTAACAGTCTTGGTTTCGCAGTGGTAAAAATGTTAACTCCGATTCATTGGGAAAATTGGTCTTCTGAGTACACCTTCAATCTCCTGGTTACAGCACTGGTTGCCTTGCTAAGCTGGCATCGCAATAAAATTGAGTTCCATCGCCAAGCCCAATTAAGACAGAGTGAAGAACGCCTGCAATTGGCTCTCGATTCGGCTCAAATGGGAATTTGGCATTGGAATATTGCCAGCGACAAAGTGTGGTGGTCAAATGAGGTGGAAAGAGTTTTTGGTTTGCCTCTCGGCACTTTTAAAGGCGATTTCGAAAGTTTTCTCCTTCAGATTCATCCTGATGATCTGCCCCAGGTTCAGGAAGTGATCGAAAATGCCCTGAAAAACCCCACAGACACAATTAAAATGCGTCATCGAATCAAACCCAATCTGGGAAAGGTAAAGTGGCTTGAGGGCAGGGGAAAAGTATTACTAGACAAATTAAATCGTGTCAGCGGTATGCTGGGAACCGTTGTTGATATAACCGAACAAAAAATTTACAGTGATGCACTAGAAAAAAGCGAGCAGGAATATCGGCTTTTGGCCGACCATTCCACTGATATGATTGGCAAACTTCGTGCAGATGGTTTTTTTCTGTATGCTTCACCTGCCAGCAAAGGCTTGTTGGGTTATGAACCAGCGGAGCTGCTGGAGATGTCGCCCTTTTCAATATTGCATCCCGACGATTTTGAAATAACCCAAAAATCGCTACAGTCATTGAATGGTGGTTCAATTACCGCAACTACTTGCAACCGGCTTCGGAAGAAAAACGGTGATTATATCTGGGTCGAAACAGTTGCAAAACGAATTCAGCCCGAAAATAGTGAGAATGAATTCGAAATCATCACAACTTCACGGGATATCACGGAACGAAAACATGCCGAAAATCGTTTACTAGAAAGTGAAGCGCGCTATCGCCTGCTATTTGAAAATATGACAACTGGTTTTGCCTTGCATGAGATCCTCTATGATGAACATGGCAAGCCCAACGATTATCGCTTCTTGGAGGTTAATCCGACCTTTGAACTGCTCACCGGTCTAAAGTCTCAAGGAATCACCGGAAAGCGCGCAACCGAAGTGTTACCCAATCTAGAACCGATTTGGATTGAGCGTTACAGTCACGTCGCCATTACTGGTGAACCCGCTTTTTTTGAGAACTATTCCCGCGAACTCGATAGATATTATGAAGTTCGAGCCTTCTCTCCCACTCCAGACCGCTTTGCTGTTATCTTTAGTGATACAACCGATAGACGCAAAAGCGAAATAGCCTTACAAGAAGCCAATCGCCTATCGCAAAGCATCTTATCAGCCAGTCCCGATGTGATATATATCTTCGACATGGAACAACAAAAGACCCTTTTTAACAATCGGCAACTAAGCAGCACCCTTGGCTATGCTGAAGGGGAACTATCCAACAATCCAGATGCTGAAATATTCCAGTTACTTCATCCCTCCGATATTGAAAATCTTCCAGAACTATTAAAGCGATGGGAAAACGCCAAAGATGGAGAGATTTTAACCACAGAATACAGGGTAAAACATAATGATGGGTCTTGGAAATGGCATCAGGCACGTGATACAGTCTTTCGCAGAAATAACCAAGGCAAAGTGATTCAATTTTTGGGGGTTTCTGTTGATATCACCACCCATAAGGAGTCTGAAAACCGTAATTTGCAACTCAATGCTGAATTAGAAAAACGGGTGGAAGCCAGAACCTTTGAACTCGAAGAAGCTAACCGGGAATTGGAAGCCTTTTCGTACAGTGTGTCTCATGATTTAAGAGCGCCCCTGCGCTCGATTAATGGTTTTGCTTCTATTTTAACTGAAGAAATGACAGAGAAATTTGATAAAAATATTCTCGATATGCTTTCTCGAATCGTCGAAGGTTCTACCCGAATGGGGCACCTCATTGACGACCTTCTGCACTTTTCCCGCTCAAGCCGGGCTCAATTGGAGAAACAAGCTTGCGATCCCAACGTTGTGCTTATAAGTGTTTGGGATGACATAAACAATGAGCTTAATGGCCGTCAAATTCATTTTGATCTTACAGAATTACCTACGTGCTTTGCTGATGTAAATCTATTGCGCCAGGTTTATATCAATTTGTTGAGTAACGCCATTAAATTTACCCGTCCCAGAACAAATGCAAAGATTGAGGCTAGCTGGAAAAAAATGGGTGATGAAACAGTGTACTTCGTGCGTGATAACGGGGTTGGTTTTGATCTCAGTTACGCTACCAAACTCTTCGGCGTCTTTCAACGCATGCACGGGAGCGAAAATTTTGAAGGTACAGGAGTGGGACTCGCTTTAGTGCAGCGAATCATTCGCAGACATGGCGGGCGCATCTGGGCTGAGACAAAACCGGACGAAGGCGCCTGCTTTTATTTTACCCTGGAATGAGTTTAAAAGGCTTCCTGTGTCTCTTCGCTGCCTAAAGGCATCATGGAGTTGATCAAACTTTGCGGTGCTTGGAACTGGTAAAAATTAGCAGATGTTAGGGGGTTATCCGATTCTTGCACTGAAGCTTCCAGACGGACATCTACGTCATAGGTGCCCCCCACTCGAAATCTCCAGGACGTAGTAAAACCACCATCGCGCAAAGCAAAACTGCGGCTCTTATCTAAAAGTTTCAAGAAGCCCCAAGGGCCATCTTCCTGTAAGAGTTTTTCAGACTTGTTGATGAAAACAACCTTGATGGCAGCTCCTTCAAAACTATTTTCTGCTGGCCAAGGAATTCTTTTCTGAGCCGACTTTTCACCAATTTTGACCACTAATTCATCTTTAGCCAGACGAAGTGTAACACCTGCCGTATTGGCTGCCTCAAAGAGTACGGCATTAATAGGATAGGCGCGCATCGATTTGGAACCTTCGATATAGAGTCTATCCGACATGCGCGCTCCCTGTTGCAGCATGCGCAGGGCTTCTCCGTTTAGGCGAAGTTTCAATCCCTTTTGCCACAGACGCGCGTTATACACTCCCTCATTAGATTGCACAAAAGGACCGAGTTGATTTTTAACGAACTTGGTAAACTTGCCATCGGTCTTATTAAAGAAAACATAGAGCTTATCCACACTGACTTCGTTTTGTACTGCGCGAGTAAAGGGATAGCGTCCCTGCAAATTTTCATTATAAAAACTGAGTAGTTCTTCTCGGTATGCCGCATCGATGGATTTTTCACAAGACTGAATGATGAGTCGAGCCACTTCAATCACAGGTTTCTCTAAAAGTGGTTGCATCCATTCACGCACCGCGTCAGGCACCTGAGTCATAGCCGAATTCACTTCGCGCATGCATGCAGCCAGCGCATTGCCCTTGTTGCCTGAGAACATGTCTTGAGCAAAACCGAGCACGCGGGCCCCATCATCTCCAGCCAAACCCATATTGCCAAGTTCTTCACCCAAGAGCCGCAGGCTGGTAAAATAATTGGCGAGTATTCCACCACCGGGACCGCCCACCACTCGTTTCACTGCTTCAAATTTTTTGCTCAGTTCTACGCGTGGATCATTCTGCCCATCCAATGCCAAATCCAACATCCGCCCAAGTTTGCTGCCTTTAAGTTTTTTATCCAGCTCCTTGTCGGCGGCGCTTTCTCTGGGCACCAAATCGGTTTGCTCAATCAAGGTACTGAGTATTTTCGGCAAGCCCTGTTCAGTTGAGCTATAAGAAATCAATTTGGCTGAAGCCGCTGAAAAATCACCTGGGACGACCAATCGAAGGGCGGCCAAAAAGTTCATCCACTCCTTTTCGTAGTCTGCATAGTAACGCGAGATCAAGGCCCTCTGTAACTGTCGTTCATCCTGCATTTCCACGGGCAGTGAGAGTGCCGCTTCTTCTCCTAAGACCCAATCACGACGGTGCGGTTCCTTGGCGCCCTGTTTTAAGGCATCTATAGAATATTTGTTATGTCCTTCTTTGGTATAAAACCCTCGAACTCGATTGGGAGATTGAATAAAGCCATCCTCGGGAATGCCCATTGAGCTCAAACTTATCTCTTCAGTTTGCCCCGATGCAGATACAATGCTTTCATATAGTCCATCAATACTGGGCGTGCCCCGCATGGCCTCGCGTGCGACTTCGACGGTAGCCTTGTCGGCCCTAGGAACAAACTCAGCCTGTCTTTTTAAAATACGTTCGGCATAGAGTCTCGCATGGCGCTCTATGCTTGCCTCAAAATTAGGTGGTACACTTTCTATACCCACATTTGCATTCAAATCGCGGGTCCATTGCTTAGTCAGTCCTGAAGAAATTTCCTGAACATCTAATTTTTTCAAATTTTCTTGACCCAGATCAGTTTGGGCGAGATACAGTTTTAAATGCGAATAAAGAGCAGAGCGATCACTCGGTGCATAGTGAGACGCTTCCACCTGTAGTTGTGCCCGCAGTGAACGAATAGAGGGGGCTCCTGCCACTGTATACAACAAACGTTGATGGGCTTTATTGGCCAGGCTACGTGCTTCAGAGAGATGGTAATACCCGGGTGGATAGGAAAATGGCCTCCCATCCTCATCAATTTTTTCCATCTCCTCTATTTTTTCAAGCAGAACATTCAGATTTGAAAATTCCTCACGAAAACTCGATGCATCACTCCATTTTGCTTGGGCGGCACTCAGAATTACATCTGAAACAGAACTCAAAGAGGAGCGACTATGCAGCCACCCAAACCCTGCATAAATAAGCAGGAGCACAGAGAGTAACAGAATACCTACAAATCTGGCTAATGCGTTGCGGGATAGTGCCCCCTGTCTGAATGATGTTGTACGAGCCAAATCGACATCATTTTTAATCACCCCGCCAAAAAGGAGTGTGGTAAACATCGCACGAATTGTGCTCTCAGGGCTTTGAACTGCACTGGCCTTAGGGCTTAAGGCTGCACGGGGGTTCAGGGGATGGTGAATAATGGTTTCACTTCCGCCCGGAGAAGTGCTTTCCACAAAAGCCCCGGCCTCTTCGGGGCTTACCATGGTAACCGAAGTGAAAAAGAATCCCCTTAGTAAGGCGCTTTCTTTGCGCATGGTTGATTTGAAAAGGGAATCAATAAACTGGGTTAATTTTTCTTGAGCAGCTTCTAATTCATTGGGAAACAGAAATATTTTTCGACGTTCGGTAGGATTTACCACTGTGGATAATCGAGAATGGGA
>JBBQAD010000252.1:0-5736 GCA_038315885.1 Fibrobacteria bacterium
CTATCATCAAACACGAATTTAATCATCGTGAGCAAATCATAACGGGTAGTGTGATTATGGCGTGTTTGATTCTAATGATGGCTGCCATGAATAATTACAATCCCCGGTGATAATAACATAAACAGGATCTAGAAAACGAGGCTTCGGTCTCAAGCTGGAGAAGGAAAGCTTTAGTCACTATGAAGAAAAAATATGTGGGCTTTGGCCTGGGTGCGATTCAAACCGGGCTTTTTTTGGTAGAAGCCCAGAAGTCAGGAAATTTCTCCACTTCTGTATTGATAGAGGTAGATAGAGGCTTGGTCGCGGCTTTACGCAAAGCGGAAGGAAAGCTGTGGGTTAATATTGCCCATGCCGCCTCGGTAGAACGATTTCAGTTGCAAGACTTAACAGTGTTACACCCTGAAGAGGACCGTGAAGCTGTTATCAAGGCCTTATGCGAGGCAGATGAAATTGGAACGGCGATTCCTTCGGTGGACCTTTATGATAAGGGCGGATCTTCTTCTATCGCTGAACTGCTGGCAGAAATGTGCAAAAGACAAAACAGGGCAATAAAGCCACTGTTGATCTATACTGCGGAAAACAACAATCATGCAGCCGAAATTTTAGAAGCGGCAGTTTTAAGTCGAAATGTAAACATCGAAGCTTTGCAAATCTTGAATACCGTGGTCGGAAAGATGAGCGGATTGGTAGACAGTGTGTATCAACCCTTAGGCCAAAAGTTAGAGGCATCCTTTATGGGTTCGCCCAGAGCTTATCTGGTCGAGGCTTTTAACCAAATCTTGATTTCAAAAATTAATCTGTCTGATGTTACATCCGCTTTTCCAACATTTTCGGAAAAAGAGGATCTTCTTCCCTTTGAAGAAGTGAAACTCTATGGGCATAATGCCTGTCATGCCTGGCTTGCCTATCGCGGTTTGGAAAAAGGATATCAGAATATGGCTCAAGTGGGTGAAGATTCCTCACTGATGCAGGAAGCTCGAACTGTCTTGTTACAGGAATGTGGACCCGCCTTACGCCACCGCTATCAGAATAATTCGGACCCTATTTTTAGTGAAACTGGTTTTACTGCGTATGCCGATGATTTGCTTCCCAGAATGGTCAATCCATTTTTAGCCGATGCTTTGGATAGAGTGGGGCGCGATCCGCAGAGAAAGTTGGCTCGTGGTGACCGCTTAATTGGAGCGGCTGCCCTGGCTACTGAAGCCGGAATTAAACCGGAGGGACTTTTGAATGGCATTCGTTCGGCACTCGACTATCATCGAAAGGTTTTAGAATTAGGCCAAGAAGGCCAAATAAATAAAGCACAGAATTATGCCGACCATTTAAAATCACTCTGGTCGGATACTACTTTACTCGATGCAGAAAAACAAATTCTTGCCTGGATTTGAGGATCATATGAAACGGTCGGAAATAAATCAGTATTTACGTAAGTCGACAGCTTTTTTTGAAAAAATGGGTTTTCAATTACCGCCCTGGGCCTTCTGGAGTCCACTGGACTGGAAAAACCATGCAGATGAGGCAAATGAAATTAGCGAGAATGCCCTGGGTTGGGATTTAACCGATTTTGGCAGCGGAAATTTTCTGGACCGGGGATTGTTACTCTTTACCATTCGCAATGGAAATTTTTCCAGACGCAAAGACTACCCCAAACCCTATGCTGAAAAAATCATGATTGTCGAAGAGAAACAGATCACTCCCATGCATTACCATTGGAATAAAATGGAAGATATCATCAACCGGGGCGGGGGAAATCTGCTTATTGAATTACACAATGCCGATGCCGATGATGGCTTAGCCTCCAGTGATGTAGTCGTAAAAATGGATGGCCTCACCAAAAAAGTATCGGCAGGAACGGTACTTACAATTCATCCGGGAGAATCCATTACCTTGACTCCCAAACTGTATCATAAATTCTGGGGAGAGCCAGGCAAGGGAACCGTATTGGTGGGCGAAGTGAGCATGGTCAATGACGATGCCAACGACAATAACTTCTTCGAAAAATGCGGACGCTTTCCAGAAATAGTAGAAGATGAAGCAGCCTTGCATTTGCTCTGCACAGAGTATCCAAAGGCTGCATGACGGCTGCTTGATATTTTTTAGGGATTCGCTGGAAGAGCCATACGAAATACTGTGGCGCTTCGATCCCGTAAATCTTTCAGGTTTTCTGGACACTTGACCTTTTGCAGAGCACGGAAGGTTTCTGCTCTGAGCCTGATGGTATAGCTCTCTTCCTTTGAAAGTGATTCCAAGACTTGGTTTTGTTCTTCGATAGCCAAACTGCTTAGTGCCTGAAGCCAGGCTAGGGGATACTTTTTGGCGCTTTCCAACAAAATTTCTCCCATTTGGGACTTTGAGAAAAATCGATCATCCTGAAGCTTGAGCAAAGCCTGCATAAAAGCAGAAAGTGCAACTGTATCACCTTTGAGGGAATGGATTCGTAAAGCCTCATTGCTTTCGTGGGCCGTAAAATGCGGATCAGGAACCATATCGACTAGACTGTCACTGGAGCTCTCACAATATCTCAAAAAGAGCATTTTCAGCTGTTCCCGCTCGTCCTCTGAACAGGGTTGTTCCCGACAATGGTGGGCAATTTCATGAAGTGTGTCTATCCACAGGGGACGGGTATAAGTAGCCCTGCGAGGAAGTAAGGCCGTAGCGGAATGACAAATAGCAAGGACCAGGAAGTAAAACACAAATAGGCGATTTCGATGAAAAGACGTGGTTTTACGTAGATAGAAAGCAGTCCTAAATGGGCGAAATTGGCTTAACATCAGCTTATTGTAACAGGTGGCGAGGCTTGAAAAAAGCTTCGATGGTGATTGACGGGCCTAGGGACTAGCCCTATTTTTAGCCGGTGGAAAATGAAGCAGGAGCCTCCCTAAAAGCCTTTAGTATTTCGCAGTACAATACCTCTATAAAAAGGCTCTTAAAGGGACAGGTGCCTAAAATCTGGGTGCGTGGAGTCATTACCCAGCTCAATGTTCGCGGGAGAATCTGCTATATCACGCTGGGCGAATTTTTAGAAGGCAATCCCAGCCCCGTTTCAGTCTTACAAGTGTATCTCTGGTCTTCTGAATTTGAGACTTACAACCTTCGTTTTGCCACTTTGGCTAATCCATTTTCTCTGCGGGTCGAATTAAAGATTTGTGCACAATTGGAGGCCGATTATTACGTTCCTTCAGGAAAGTTTCAGGCAAAAATTCTTGCCATTGATGAAAATTTCACCCTTGGTGAACTGGTTCAGACCCGACAAAAAATTTTAAAAGCCCTGATGGCCGAGGGTTTGTTACAAAAAAATAAAGCGCTTATTTTTTCTCCCCGCCCTTTGCGCATCGGCTTAATTACCGCTCCCAACAGTGCTGCTTATAACGATTTCACTTCTGTTCTAATTCGGTCTGGATTCTCATTTCAAATATTTTTTCATCCCGCTAAAATGCAGGGATCTGAAACAGAGAGTGACTTGGTTGCTGCTCTGGGGAGGCTGAGTAAAAAAAAACTGGATGTAATTGCCATTATTCGCGGGGGAGGATCAAAAACGGATTTGGTTTACTTCGATTCAGAGGCCATCTGTCGGGCGATTGCCAATGCTCCGGTTCCAGTATTGACCGGAATTGGTCACGAAATTGATAACTCTCTGGCTGACTTAGTGGCCTTCTCAAATCTGATCACTCCTACCGATTGCGCAAAATTTTTAGAAATGCGACTTCAGACGGCCATGCAAACATTATTTGATGCCTACATGAAAATCAAGGAAAGCTGGCGCAGCCTTTTTCAGGAAAGCACTTATCAATTACGCGAAGCTAGTGCAACACTCAATTCAGTGTGGGACAATCAAGGCAATGCAGAAAAAACTCGATGTATTCATTTGGCAAAAAACTTGATTAGACTAAGTCATTCTTTGTTACAAATTCAAAAGGAACAGCTCCGACGCAATCAAACAGGTTTAATGAGGGGACCAGGTAAAATAATTGAGTTACAGAGGGCTTTATTTGGAAACCGAGCTGAGGCCTTAAGTCATCATTGGTCTCGGGCACGCCAGAGGACACAATCACAGCTGAGTCAACAGTATTTAAAATTGAGGTTGGGTGTACAGGAACGTGTTCGGCGGGAGCAGGGTACCATTCCTTTGAAGGAGAAGTTGTTAAATGCGGTTGATCCCGCAAAAATGTTGGCACGTGGTTATATCATTTTAAAAAGTGAAAAAGGCGAATGGATTCGTTCGACTCAGCAGTTAAAAACCGGAGAAGTGCTGGACGGATATTTGGTGGACGGTAAGTTAAAGTTACAGGTTAATGATATTGTGATGAGTAAAGCCGGTATGCAGGAAACTCTTTCGAGTGATCTAAAACTTCAATCCGAAAAAATGGATGGTAAGGAATGAGTAAAAAAGCAAAAAATTATACAGAGGCCATGGAAAGACTGGATGAAATTCTGGAACAAATCGATGAGTCGAAAATACCGATTGATGTACTGGCTGAAAGTGTTGTCGAAGCAGCTGATCTGCTGAAACAGTGTAAAAAAATGCTGACTGAGACTGAAGCTAAGGTCAAAAACGTGCTGGAAGACCTTGAGAATGAATTCGGTGAAGCAGGGGCTGAAGATACTGAGGAAGAAGATGATTAATGGGCCGTCCAGCATTCTATGTTAACAAATCGAGACCATTTTGTAGCCGAAGTGTTTGGACTAAGCTATCAACGCTATCTCCTACAGAAAGAGCAGAGTTATAGATGGCGGGTCTTGGCACCCAAATGTGTAGAATATATCGAAAAAGCCGAGCGGGAAAATTGGTCTCATGAAAAACTTTCGGCTTTTATTGATGCCGACGAAAAAGACTGTATCGTTCTGCGCAGGAGATTTCGCATGACAGAAAAAATTAAAGCAACCCAGTCAGAAAATAGTTGGGGTGAGGGTCTAAGACGGGGATTGGAAGAGTGGTTCACTCGTTTTGAAGAACTGTCTGAATCCCAACGTAAAAGTTTAAGCGAAGAGTTATGCCGTTTCTTCTCAAATCGCTTGGCAGATGCGGGGGATAAGAGCGCCTTGGAACTGAGCCAGGCAGCAGAAAAAGCAGATTCGAGCATTCTGCCCTTAAAGAATATTGATCTTTCAAAAATTGATTTTTCCAAGAACGCACAATCACTTGACAAAGGGAACAAAAGTTGGGGACCTAGCTGGAAGGATTGACAATAGAGAAATGATTCGTTTTACACAGGCTGAGACCTTAGCAGTATAAATATTCCGTTTTAAATCTTTGAATCATCCCTTTGACTCTCCGAAAATAAGCATGATACAATAGCGGGGTGTTGAAGCTAAAAGTTCTCAAGTTCTCGGGATTTGAAGTCCTTCCTGCGTATTCTTTTTCTGTTTGTTCATTTCTGCTGACTGTTTTTTTATTCGGCTGTGGCCAGAAAGATAAGCAGGATAACTCAAAATCAATTCAAGAACTTTTAGTTAAACCGAGCGTGGATTCGCTTCAGTTCAACTCACTCGCAAACCAACTAGATTCAAGTAATACCAAAATCGACAACGATTCCTTGGCAAAGTCCCATAGTGATACTTTACATAAAAAAAAGCAAGAAAGAAAAATAACCAAGCCAGCCACTGAGACTGAAGAAGGTATCGAAGCTAAAAAAATCTGGAAGGCTTCTGATTTTCAAATCCAATTGCAAAAACTGGCTCCTGCCTATCGTATTAATAGCACTGTGCTATTTGATTTCAATGCAAGTGTAATACCTT
>JBBQAD010000356.1:0-4293 GCA_038315885.1 Fibrobacteria bacterium
AAATCCAAAATCCCGCCGAGATACTTTCAAAAACCACACTGCAGACCCGACCTAAGATTCGCAATGGAGTCAGTAAGATTGAATTGTAAACATCGTCAAAATAGAACAGTCGGCTTAAGGGTCCGTTTTGACCAAGAGATAAACCAGATAGTTTTTTAAGCAAGGACTCTCGCTTATCGGCATTAGAAAAGAAAACCCAGATGAGAATTGCCACCATAAGCCCTACTAGGGCTGCCGGAATAAATTCTGACCAGGTCGGGCCTTCAGGAAAACCAAGTCGCCCCGTGATTAGAGCATAGACTCCCCGGCCCATAGAACCAAAATGCTCGGTCGCAGAGAAAATTCCAAAAATAGGGCCAATAGGAATTAAAAGGGCTAGGACCAACTTGATTGTCACACTTTTTTCTTCGATATGACCATGATGCAGGGCTTCACCTGCTTGGTCAGATTCCAGGTAGGCTAACAAACGGACCATATATACAACACTGAGCAATTCCATCGCAAGCACAATCCATTTGATCACATGGCCCGAAAAATGCATTCCCGCTAGCTGAAACTCAGTATGAGCGAGTGATTCCAAAACAAGTTCTTTGCTGAAAAACCCTGCCGAGAGCCAAGGAATTAATCCGGTGGCACCGACAGTACCCACCCAAAAGGCAATTCGGGTAATCGGCATTTTACGAAGGACTCCGGCGAGTTTTCGGATATCTTGTTCATGATGGGCACTGGCGATAATGCTCCCCGCACCCAAGAAAAGCAATGCTTTAAAACTGGCGTGACCGAACAAATGCATCATAGCCGCCCCTGAACTGGCAGAGGCGATCGCTAGAAACATCAAAGCCAAATTGGAGAGAGTCGAATAAGCCAGGATTTTCTTAATATCAAATTGAACTGCAGCTAGCACAGCACCAACAATAAGTGTTACAAGGGCACAGAGCAGAATTACAGTGCGCACTTCAGGAAACAAGGTAAAAAGTGGCATCAAACGAACGCACAGATACACTCCTGCGGTAACCATGGTTGCTGCATGGATTAAGGCTGAAACCGGAGTGGGCCCAGCCATTGCATCGGGAAGCCAGACATGCAGGGGAGCTTGAGCTGATTTTGCAAAAGCTCCGCCCAACAACAATAGTAGCCCTCTTCCCACCAAAACCTTTGTTTCTCCTGCAATCGTCGGCGCTGCAGAAGCCAAATCGGAAATTGAAAAAGTTCCCAAAGCACGGAACAAATAAAAGACTCCGAGTATAAACAAAATGTCACCGATACGATTAGTAAAGAAAGCACGATAGGCTGCTAAAGGCACACCTTGGTCTTTCCAGTAGTGACCGATTAACAGATAGGAGCACAGTCCGACACCTTCCCAACCCAAGAAAATCAATACCAGGTTATCAGCCAAGATCAAAATCAGCATGGAGGCTACAAACAAATTTAAAGAAGCGAAAAATCGCACAGGTTCCGCATCATCGGCCATGTAACCAATGGAATAGAGCGTGATTAAAAAGCCAAAACCTGTAACCAACAAAACCATCGCAAAAGCGATACTATCGAGATGCAATCCCCAAGCCGCTTGAAAAGAGTGGGTAGCCAACCAGGCACCCGCCTTAAAATCAATATGCCCTAGAGCCATGACAGCGGAATACTGTGACAATCCCATGAGCAGGGAGAGTAATACTGCTGCGCTGGCAATCGTTCCTATCCATTTTTTAGGAATCGATGAGCCCAGCACTGCTAAAAAAGCCGCTGAGATAGCCGGAATCGCAGGAATAGCAGCTACTTGCCAGTTCATGCCATATCCTCACTCAAGCGGCTAGCCTGATCGCGGCTGATATTGTGGTAATTGCGAAAGTAGACGAGTACCATCGAAAGGCCGATTGCGGCTTCAACGGCAGCCACACCAATTGATAACATAAAGAAATAATGGCCGAGTTCCTGTGTGCCCCATCGAAAATAATTGAAGGAAATAAAAACCATGTTTACACCGTTTAAGAGCACTTCGATAGAAAGCAAAATCATGATAAGGCTGCGACGAGTTAATAGTCCATAGCAACCAATCAAAAAAATCACGATGGCAAGCGTTAAACAATTTGAAAGAGTAAAGTCTGGCACTAGCTCTGCCCTCCCTCTTTGCGGGAGAAACTGACAGCAGCAATGATACCGATCAATATCAAGAAAGACATCAATTCAAAGGACACAGTTAGTGGATTATTCATGGGATCATTAAATAGGAGCTGACTAATCGACGCAATGTCTCCAAAATTCTGAGCAGGTTTTGCACCCAGATTGAGTACATCACTGCGCAAACGCACTTGCCAAACCAATAATATTCCTGCGATGCAGAGTGATACAAAAATCGGCCAATTTATTCGATTTTTAGTTTTGGTACTCTCACCCAATTCACCGCTTTCGGGCTTGGGATTAACCATCATGATAACAAAGGTAAAGAGCATCATAATTGCCCCGGCATAAACCAGAATTTGGAGAATCCCAACGAAGGGGGCGCCAAGCAGTAAGTAGACTAAAGATGTGGGAAGAAAAGAGGCAATCAGCATCAGAGTTGAACGAACAGGATTAAAAGCGACAACAACTGCTAGGGATAGAATCACCAGGCAGATACTGGAGAGTCCAAAGAGGAGTGATACAATATTGGAGCTTAGCACCCGGAATAGTCCATATCCATGAATAGCCTCAAAACAGCAGTGAAAATTAGCAAGATTCCCTCAGTCTTCAATCGTTGTTCTTCAAGAGTTTTTTAAGGCCGTAGATATAATCTTTTCGGTTGTTGTATACCTTGGGAATCTTATT
Organism: Fibrobacteria bacterium; assembly: GCA_038315885.1. Lineage (GTDB taxonomy): Bacteria > Fibrobacterota > Fibrobacteria > UBA11236 > JBBQAD01 > JBBQAD01. The sequence goes on from JBBQAD010000356.1 coordinate 2,803, forward strand.
GGTCATTCCAATGGCATCTTTCGGGCAGGCTTCAACGCAATAGCCGCAGTAAATACACTTCAGCATGTCGATATCGAAGACCGCCGGAATTTTATCTCGTTGCCCCCAAGACGGATCATCGGCAGGAGTCGGCTCGGCTTCAATATGAATACATTGAGCCGGGCAAACTGTTGAACACATGTAACAGGCCACGCATTTCATGTGGCCTTTGTCATCAGTCTTTAGCCAATGTTCGCCCCGAAAACGTGGACTGATAGTCGCCTTTTGTTCGGGATATTCAATCGTCACCGACTTTTTAAAAAAGTGTCCTAGAGAAACGCTAAGACCCTTTACAATGGCAGGGATATACAGACTCACCCACCAGGGACGCTTCGCGGTAACATGCATTGACATCGTGCGTCTCCTTTCTAGCCTCTAAACAGGCCAGCGTATTCCATTAGAAGTGCAACAATTACCAAGTTGGCCAGTGAAACTGGAATTAAAGTTTTCCAGCCCAATCTCATCAGCTGGTCCCAGCGCATCCTCGGCAAAGTCCATCTAACCCACATAAAGAAAAACACCAAGGCGACAACTTTAGTGACAAAAACCACAAATCCAAGGGCGGCATAAGACCATTCACCTAAAGGAAGTCTATCCATAAAGGGAAAAGTCCAACCACCTAGAAAAAGGGTGGTGATAATGCTGCACATAGTCCAGAGGCCAGCGTATTCTCCTAGCATGAACCAGGCGTAGCGCATCCCCGTGTATTCGGTATGATAGCCACCGACTAATTCTTGTTCGGCTTCTGGGTTATCGAAAGGAGCTCGGTTGGTTTCTGCAAAAGCCGCAATTAAAAACAGAAAAAATGTGGGCGGCCATCGCACAATATTCCACCAGGTATGCTGTTGCTTAACGATATCGCCTAGATTTAATGAACTGGTCATCAAAAGCAGTGTTACAACCGATAAACCCATTATCACTTCATTACTGATAATTTGAGCCGAGGATCGAACTCCACCCAATAGGGAGTATTGGTTGTTGGAAGACCAGCCGGCAAAGGCAATACCATAGGCTGCCAGGGAGGAAATAGCGAGCATCACTAAGAGTCCCATATTAATATTTGTCAGACCCAGTAACTCGCCGCTTTTGGTGGCCGAAACCGAAATCAATCCAAAAGAAACGACTCCCGGCATGAAAGTCAAAATAGGGGCTAACAGAAAAATGGCCTTATCGGTGTTACGCGGAAAGAAATCTTCTTTGAAGAATAATTTGATAGAGTCAGCAATGGACTGTAACAATCCGAAGGGGCCTACGCGATTGGGTCCCTTGCGGCGTTGAAAGCGCGCAGCCGAGCGTCTTTCCATCCAGACTAACATGGGCACGGTTCCCATAGAAATCCCTAAAGCAACCAACATTTTAACTGCGGTGTAGAGCACTTCATTTGTTCGTAACACTTGCAAGTATTCCATAATACTTTAGCCTGCCCTTGCCAAGCTGCGAGTGCCAATGGAG
>JBBQAD010000149.1:0-8205 GCA_038315885.1 Fibrobacteria bacterium
ACCCCAATTCGTTCCTCTGCATATGTTAATCCGGGAATGCAGCTCAGGCTGAAAGTGGACGACGCGGGCGGCTTCCAAATCGAGAAACATTCACTTTAATGAAAATCAGTCTCTGGGTCCTTTTCATCGCTGCCATAATTCAGGGTAGCAGCCTCGAAAAAAGTCTGGAATTCTTCAACAATGGTGATATATTAGCTGCCAAACCAATTTTGGATAGTCTCTCCAACGCAGAGGGACAGAGCCATCAAGACAGTCTGCTAATCTGGCAATATCTGGGAATGTGTAACAGTCTGATTGGACTAGACAAACCGGCTTTAAGCGCCTTCAGTCAACTCCTGAAAATGGATTCAACTTGGCGTTTACCAAGCAATGAAGATCGCCGTATTCTGAGGATTTTTGAAAAAGCACTCAAAGATTTACATACTGAAAAAGCCGAAACTATTAAGCCAGCCCTAAATTTACCTAGGGATACAGTATCGCAACGAAGCTCGGCCCGTGATTCACTCGCCCAGGCCCTTCAAATAGAATTGCCGGTGTCTTCACTGACAGAGGCGAAAAAACCTTTGAAAAAAATGGATTTATCGCATGGCCTCATCCCTCTTGGGATAGGCTGGGTCATTCAGAGTCATCCCAAAACCGGTCTAGCCTATGGAATGCTTCAATTGGGTGGTCTGGCAGTTTCAATTTATGCCTCTTCACGGCAAAGCACCATCAAAAACGATGGAAATGGAATCGAGTATGAAGAACAAAACGATGTGCGTCGCTGGCAGCTAGTGCAGCAAATTTCACTCTCGACTTCGGTCATTACCTATCTGAGCTCAGTGCTGCTCTCATTGGAAGGAAAATAAGATGAACACTCATCCTAGCTATGGAGCACAACTGGTGTGGATAGGCCAAGAAATTCCACCTTTCCCGCTCCATAAGATAATCACCACTTTAGGCCGGAATGAAGCTAACGATATCATGTTGGATGATCCCAAGGTATCTTCGTTTCACTGCAATATTTTATCACGGGAAGACGGCTATTATCTGCTGGATATGAAGAGTAGAAATGGAACTTGGGTCAATGGACAGCAGGTAACCGAATGCCATTTGAAAGACAGTGATATACTGGATTTTGGCGACCTCAAGCTACGCTTTGCAAAACGCCCCGTCTTTTCGCAGGGACCTTTGCCTCTCTCGAGGCTGTCACAAAAAATACAGACCATGATTATATCCACACCCTCTCTACGCGGTGAAGCCGAAGAGATGATGCGCGAAGTGGAGCGCCAACAAAACAATCTGGCTTTTTTAATTGAAATATTGACCTCCCTCGCCGAGTTGGGAAAACCGTCAACCTTTGTGGAAAGACTTCGGCAGATCTTAGTCAAATTTCTGGATTGCAAGTCGCTTGATGTACACAGTGATCGCCAGGGCCTACTTCCTGATTCCAAAGCTATCGGCGACAGCCCAGAGCTCACGCGCTTGGTTTACGCCAAACAGGGACTCGATTCCAACTCTGTTAACATGGAGCGTATCGTTCAAGTTATGCCCGAAGAAGATGGAGCTAATGTATTACTGGCATTAAAGGGTAGTGAAGCCAACGATTGGGTAGTATTTAGAGCCCAAGGGGTTAACCCCATGCCGAAGGAAGAAAGCCTAGAGACTCTTCAGGTGATCTCCCTTTTTTCACTGGTACTTTGGAAGAGTCTTTTGCAGACCGAAAGACAATATCGGGCAGAAACCCAGCGACTCTTAAACGAAAAGGAGCAAGTAAATCAGGAGAAAATCCAAAGGCTGGAGCAACGAAACCGGGAATTGGGAGATCTGGTAACTACCCGGGAAGAAAGGCTAGTGTATTCGGAAGACTCACCGATGGAAAAAGTCATTGAACTGGTGCGGAAACTCTCCACAGTAGATTTACCCATTTTGATTACTGGAGAAACCGGTACAGGAAAAACCTATTTGGCAAATTCCCTGCATCGCCATAGTCCACGAGCAGCCCATGGCTTTTTTGTTATTGACTGCGCAACAATTCCGGGTAACTTGATAGAAAGTGAGTTATTTGGTTATGAAAAAGGGGCTTTTACGGGAGCTTCTGGGCGTAAACCAGGAAAAGTTGAAATGGCCAATGGTGGAACCCTCTTTTTAGATGAAATTGGAGATCTCCCTTTAGAATTACAGGGTAAATTATTGCGATTCGTACAAGAAGGCCGCTTCGAAAGAGTAGGTGGAACAGAAACGCTTAAAGTCGATGTCCGCCTTATTGCCGCGACCAACTATGACCTGGAAGAGCGAGTGAAACAAATCAAATTTCGTCAGGATTTGTTCTTTCGCTTAAATGTATTGGCCTTGCATGTTCCTCCTCTTAGGGAAAGGAAGACGGATATAACACTATTGGCTCGACATTTCATTCAAAAGCATTTTAACGATGATAAATGGTCCTTCACCAGTGATGCACAAGAAGCAATTCAAAATTACGAATGGCCAGGCAATGTACGAGAGTTAGAAAACAGGCTGCAGAGGGCCTGGATTTTTCATGTTGACAGCCGGATAAGCGCCCAAGATTTAGGCTTTCAAAATAAGACTCCAGCGGTTCCGGGTCTCGATGAAGTTGGCGAACTGGAACCCAAAACTCTCGACCAGTATCGGGAAGAATTTGAAGGAGCAATTTTAGCCAAATGTTTACGCTTCTATGCAGGTAATATCACTAAATGCGCGGAGCATCTTGGCATTTCCCGCAATACCTGCAAGAGCATGATAAAGAAGTATCACATCAATGTCAGGGACTATGTTGACTAAGCCACTTCGATTGTGGCTTTGCTTTGTCGCAACCGCTCTCTTAGTGGCTTGTGAATATTTTGACAATTTGTCGGCAAAACACCAGTTCGACACGGGATTGATGCAGATCAGGGTTCAGGACAGAATCAGTGGAGAGAATCTGGAAAACTGCATCCTGGTAAGTGATGCCCGTGTCAGCCTTCTCTATGATCAGGAAAACAAACTCTATCGTAACAGTCAAATGCCGGTGGGCAATCGAGTGTTACATATTGAGAAAAATGGATATTTGCCCGTAGATGACACCATTCCGCAATATGCAGGTCTACAGAATCCCATTCGCATCATAAATCAATTACGAGACCCCCGTATCGCTTGGTATTCCACTGATACTGTTAGTCTCAGGTATAACCCTGCTTCCCCGGTCAAAGTTCCTCAGTTCATTTCCCTCACCATAAGCCCTAAGCAAGTTCCAGAAGCTCTTTATTACTTCAGCCTCTATTGGAAAAATGGCGATACAGTGGCTTTTCGCACAAAGGAGCCACCCAAGGGTTTCCAGCTCAATGGAAATTTTCAAGGCCGATTGATCCTTAAAGTCGAGATTCTCTACCAAGGTCAATTTCTGTTAATCGATTCTGCATCGAATGCTATTTCGGCTGTATATACTCCCGCTCCCAAAATTATTGTCGAAAATCTTCAGAGGGATTATATCGACAGAGGCTGCGAAGATTCCTTTAAACTAGCACTATCTGCCGAAGCCAGGGAATCTGGCTGTAAGGGAATGCAGATTAGTGCGGGTTTTTCAGCCCCCATCGATTCATTCAAGACAACTTTTTCAGATTGCCTTAGAAAAGAAATTGTAATTCCTTTTAGGAGAACCTTTGATAGTCAGCAGGAGAGACAGCTCAGTATATATCGAGATTCCTTTGACTTGAATTTTTCAGCCTGGAACAATCAAGGTGATACAAATAGTGAAACGACCAAAGTCCGAACAATTTTGAACTTTTTGCCCAATGTTCAAATAGAAGAGCACATAACCAGTGTATTAGTCGGCCAAAATAATAAGCTCATCTTTACAGCCAAGGCCAAAGTAGGAAAACTCGACTACACCTTAATTGAATGGGGCGATGGAAAAAAAAATGATTACAACCATGGGTTTGGCTCTGATCAAGATAGCATACGAATACAACGAAATCATGTCTACACCCAAAAAGGAGACTACAATGTTAGCATGTCTACATACAATCAGTGCAATGAAATTGGATATACTCAAACTCTCCTTAAGGTTTACGAAAACAAGACTCCCATAGTATTGATTCATTCCTTGGACACATTGATTCAGCCGGATTTTTCGTATACTCTAGTCTTCTCTGCCACCGAAAACGATTACGAACTCGGTCTCAATGATTCTTTGAAGACTATCATTATCAAATGGGATGATAACTCCCTACCCGACATTTTAAACTTTAAAGAACGGCGTGGAATAATTGATACCAGTATTACACATACCTTTAGCCCCGTAGCTGGGAAATCCTCATATAAAATTTCTGTTCTGGCAATTGACGCCTATGCCAAAAGGGGAGAAGCAGAATGGTGGGTCCAGCTCGTTCCATAAGCCCGTGGCATCTAAGCTAAGAGCTATTTAATCTTCTAAACACTTCTCCAATATGCATCGACCTGTGTAACCAATTTTTCGCAAGACGCCCGGGAATCGTCCCAGTCGCTTAAATCAATACTTGGAAAGAAGGTAACTCGTACAGGAATCTCTCCCTTTGTTTGGCTACTGTTTTCCGCGCCATTTCGAGTCCCCTCGATACGTGCTGGAAAGACCAGAGCTTTAGCCAAAAGGGCTAATCGTGCAGAACCCGGTTTGGGAGGCAGTAGGAAACCTGTTTTACTTCGTGTCCCTTCCGGAAATATCACCAGGGTGCGTTTGCCCATGCTGCGGGCCGCTTCGGTTAATATTTCATGGGCCTGAGAACGTTTGGACCGATCGATAAAGACACATCCCAATCTGTGCATCCAATGATTGAGCAAAGGGATTTTTGTCAATTCGATTTTAGCTACGAAGCCCAGGGGGCGTTGCAGACAGTGAACCAATACTGGAATATCCAATTGGCTTTGATGATTGCTCATTACGACAATAGCTCTGTCTGGCGCTGTGTTACAATGTTCAAGGCCGACACATTCAAGCTTTAAATTGAATATCTCTGTAGTTGCTTTCGCCCATTGCAAATAACGTTTTTGAAGACTGTGCAAAGCGTTGCTTTTGTTAAATTTTTCAGCCAAAAATTGAAGTGGTATATTGCGTAGCATTATCCACCCGACATGGGAAATTTTGACCATAAGTGACATTCGATTCATGATGCTCTTCCTGACTTCCTGACTTTCTGACTTACTAATTTCCGAGTTTCTGCAAAACTTGCTTGAGGCTGTTACTAAAAGTAGAGGGCAAAAATGGACTAGCTTTTCGGCGGCGAAGCTTTCCACCGATCACGCGTTTGTTTGCATGGGAAAGGTTCAAACAAAATTTGGCGCGGGTAATAGCAACATAAAACAGACGCCGCTCTTCTTCCATATTGGCCTGAGTAATCGAATCACTTTGGTGTTCACTGCTATAGGGTAAATTTCCCACTTCGAGCCCAGGCAGAAAAACCACTGGGAATTCCAAACCTTTCGCCGAGTGTATCGTTCTGAACTGAATTTTATCAACAAGAGCAGCATCCATCAGTTTTCCCAGACCCAGCCGATAATATTCACATAGAAAATGGGTGCGCAGCAAAAAGACTATATCACCCGTGGCCAGATAGGTGGAAGCCAAAAAAACATCTAAGCGATACTTCAAAAAATGCAGTTCTTGTATATCACTTGAACAGGCTTGAATCTGAACAGCTTCATTGCGTGTAAACAATGCACTATTGCTCTTCGCACCTGGGGTTAAGGTCTTTCGAAACAACCGGGATTTTTTTTTGAAGATTCGGTTAGCAAAGGAAAGTATCGCAGGGGTGGAGCGATAATTGATTTCCAGCTTGATAGTCTTCATGGCGGGAAACAATTCAAAAGTCTTTGTAATACACTGAGGGTCAGCCCCCCTGAAGGCATAAATGGCCTGATCATCGTCGCCCACCAAAAAGAGCCTCGGACTTCTTTTTACCAGCATTTGCAAAAGCTTTAATTGATCGGGACTGGTATCTTGATATTCATCGACCAAAATCTCATCAAACAGCTCTTGGGCCCAAAGTCGAAGCCCAGAATGCTCAGTCAAAATATGTGTTAACAAAGGGACCAGTTCATCCAATTCAAGTAAGGCGTTTTCATGCTTCCACTTTTTTTCAGCCAAAGCCATCAAGCTTTCGTTTGTCTGATGCATTTCATGCGAGGGGCCGTTTGCCAACTTGATTTTCAAGTCCTTGCGAAAGGCGCTTAATTGATCTTCGGTCACAATTCGAGGGCGACGAGAAAAACCTGCAATGCACCAAACAGGGCCCTTGGGAGCATCAATCGACAAAAATTTCAATGCGAAACTGTGAAAGGTATGCACAGCCGGCTCGACTATTCCATCTTTCCATTTCGCGAGCGAACTCTTCACTCGCCGACGTAATTCCTCTGCGGCGTCGCGTGTAAAGGTAAGAGTCAAGGTTTTATCAAGCTGTAAACCCTCCATGAATAAATGGCTTAAGCGCTTTACTAAAACGCTGGTTTTACCGGCTCCAGCTCCGGCCAAAACCATTATCGGTCCCTCCTGGGCCGTATCATAGACTACCGCCCGCAATTGATGCGGATTCAAATCCCGCAATAATTGGTCTCGAAAATCCTGTTTAGACTTTCTTAGGGACTCAGATGACGGGTGAAATTGCTCTTCAGCCAACAATTTTAAAGAATTCATCTCTTTTGGCTCACTAAAAATTGCCATGCTATGCCAATAAATCGATAATCTAGGTAATGTTTTGTTTAATGGTTGTTGACGACGAAGAGCCAATCCGAGAAATGATGGCAGATGCGCTTACCATGTTTGGCTATCAGGTAGTGACTGCAATTGACGGAGTTGATGCACTTGAAAAGTTGGAAAAAACGAAAGTTGATTTGATTATTTCCGATATCAATATGCCTCGCATGGCCGGTTTTGAGCTCCTAAAAAATGTGGAGAAGCTGTATCCAACTATCAAAAGAGCTTTGATTACCGCCTATAATTTGGATGACTACATGCACAATGTACTTGAAAATAATATCGGTAATGTGATTACTAAAACCGCTCCTTTTAACTTTGATGAAGTCAAGAATATGGTATCGGCATTGTTGGAGGGTAATATTTTCGGGCTGGATCGATACATGCTGCATCCATCCACTCAAAAAAAATTCTCACTGACCAAACCCAACCAAATCGATGATGTATCCGCAGAGATAGCCGCTTGGTATTCAAATGATACTCAATTGCATAAGTTTAGGACAGTTTTGATTGAACTGATGACTAATGCTCTTTTTTATGGGTCTAGAAGAGAAGCAGGAGACAGCAAACACAATTGGGACCGCAATTTTACTCTTCCAGATGATTTAGCCGTAAATGTCACTTTTGGCGTTGACCGTGAAAAAGTCGGTGTTTCAGTTCTTGACCGTGGAGGTCGTCTCGACAAACACACAGTGTTATACTGGCTAGATCGACAGATCACTCCCGGTCAAAATGGCTTGCCGAAAGGGATTTTTGATGTCCATGGCCGGGGTTTATTTATTACTAGAAAATACGTTGATCGATTTATTATCAATATTGAAAAAGCAAAACTTTGCGAGTGTTGCATTTTTAACTATTTCGAAGAAGCCTATACGGGTTATAAACCCCTGTTAATCAATGAAATTTAAAATCGCACTCGACTGAGTCCTACTACCTCCAAACATGTTTGGAGAAATATGCACTGTTACTGTTACAATTGAAAATGAAAATGAAAAAGGCACCTGAACAGGCGCCTTTTTTTATAAGATGCAACGAAGTGTTTTAAGCTCGTTTAGCCTCAAGCATGTCCTTGATTTGCTTACGGACAGCTGAATTTTTTTTGCGTTTTCTTTCTTCAGAAGGCTTCTCATATCGTTGATTTTTCTTCATATCGGAAAGAATTCCGGCCTTTTCACAAGACTTGGTAAAACGGCGCAGCGCCTTTTCAAAGGACTCTCCCGCGCGAACGACTACTCCTGTCATTTTTGATTTCACCTCTCTTCAAGCGTTAAGTGTGAATTGAAAAGTACCACGGTCTATAAGTCCTTGTCAACGCCGAAAAAATAGGGGATCCCCCTTAAGGCCTTGATTTCAAACAATTTATAGAATTATGATAAATTTAATTATGAATTTAAGCTTCGCTTTACAAAAAAAGCATCTAGTTCAATTTTTAATTAAATTTGAGAATATTCCATCCGGTATATTCTGTAAAAACAGAAAATCCGGAAGTAATGAAGCCGGGA
>JBBQAD010000357.1:0-4288 GCA_038315885.1 Fibrobacteria bacterium
CTTTAACGCCATCGATATAAATAGAATCTAATCTGTAACCAGATGCGGGATATAGCTTATAAGCGATATCACTCCCATAGGGCACTATTGCAGCAAGTACTGGATCAATCTTCCCAATTCCGATTATGGCGGGAGTAATCGTGAATGATTTTTTCTTGTAATGGGCTTCAATAGTTTGGTCATCGTTGAAGTTGTTAAAAATAAATTGCTGATTTTTAGCTGCAACAGGGTCTTTATCCCCATTAATTAAGATGTAATCAACCTCCGCACCCACTTCGGGAAGGAAATTAATTGTAAAAGCTTGACCCCATTCAACAAGAGTATCCTTGGCGGGTTTAGAACTACCAGGGCCGATATTGCTAATCTGAAAGTTAAATCTTTGAATTCTATATGTTACTCTAAATGAACTGTCTCCTAGAATATTTTTAAATGTATAACTTGATTTATTTTGTAGCATAAGACTTGGATCTGCAAGTTTACCATTAATTATTACAGAATCTACTTCAATAAAAGGATAGGGTTTATAGTATATGGTTAAAGAATCCCCATAAAACACATCGGTTTTTCCTGGGGGTTCAATGCTTCCATTTTCACTTTCCTCCACTGTAACTGTATATCGCAATCTGGAAAAGACGAATACAATTTTACGCTGGGTAATTACATTTTGGAGAGAAAATTGTTTGATATCAGCTACATTCGTCTTGGCAATGCCGTCGATAATGATGGAATCCAAATAGTATCCCTCAGCAGCCTGTATCGAGAAATCCAGGGTTTTATTGGAGTCTACCTTGACTGTATCTATCGGAGTGACTGTGCCTTTTCCTCGGACATTGGCAATCACAGAGTATTGAATGGGGCTAAAAAACCCCTTCACGCTATGGGGTGCCTGAATGGCATTAATCGTGACACTAAACAATTCCACTGCTTTCTTGTCAGCAATGCCGTCGACCAAAACGGAATCGAGCTTGTATCCAATCGCAGGATTAAGTTTCACAGTTATATTAGCATTGTAGGCAACACTTGTGTCCTTTGAGGGCAGAGTCGCAGCTTCGCCTATATGGCTTATGCTGAGTGGGTAGGTTTTAGTCGAGAAACTAGCCACAATTCCGATGTTTGCCTGAAGATTGTTGATTGTAAATTCGCCGCTGCCTACGGCTGCACTGTTGTTTATATTGTTAACCAAAATCTGATCAATTACTTTGCCAACGGCTGGAATAATTTTAAATGTTTTGTTGCTCCCGTAGGGGAGAGTCAGCGCACCACTTGGGTCTATTGTTCCTCCCTGGCCCGCGGCAGAGCTTACTGTATACATATTGATGGAATAAAATGCAGAGGCACTGCTATCTCCTGTGATATTTGAAAATTTGTAAACCTTGGAGGACAAGGCGCTTGCGCTCAATTTTCCATTTATGAGAACTGAATCAAGATGATAACCTATATCTGAGGTAAATTGTAATACTTGCTCTGAACCATAGAAAACCTTAAGAGGAGAAGGGGGGCTGATGCTCCCCCCAGGGGTCGAAGCAGAAGTGATTAAATATGTTTTTAAAATGTATTCAACCCCAAGCGTGCTATCACCGTTCACCGATGAAAAAACATATTCACTTCCCGTAAAACCTTCGCGATAGGTTCCATTGACTTTCAAACTATCCAGGCGATAGCCGGTATTGGGTTTAAATTCAATTTGCAGAGAATTGCCATGTTTCACCGCTATGGATCCGGAAGGTGTTACTGAACCATTTGAACCGGCTGATACCTGTATTGTAAAGGTCTTGGGTGCAAACTTGACATAGAAACTGCTGTCTCCGCTTATGGCCGAGAAATGATGTTTACCTGTAGCTTTAGCCGTAGTATTAGCGATACCGTTAATTGCAATTGAATCAATCTGCCAACCGGAATCGGGTGCAAAGAAGACAGTGGTATCCATTCCATACTGAAGTGTAATACTAGAATCTCCGGGAATTGTTTTTCCTTTTCCTACGACGATACCACGGATCGAATGGCTGCGACGGGAGAAAAAAGCTTCAATACTAGTGAGATTATCTCCTCCTTTTAGTTTCAAGAAACCGCTGTCGCTTGCAGTTTGATTCTTTTTTTCGTTAATTCGAATAGAATCCAAACGATGCCCAAGACCGGGTAGTGCCTTAATCGTAGTGTCTTTTCCATAAGGCAGTGATACTATAGAATTCACAATGTTGAATTTGCCATTGCCATAACTCTTTAGTCGGTAGAGATAGGGCTTGGGTGAGAAGGTGACAACAATAGTGCCGCTATCGCGAACATTGAGTAAATCCAGTTTTCCGGTAATCAGACTTTGTGAGGATGGATTTCCATTAACCAAAACAGATTGTAACACAGAACCGCTATCAGGCTTTATTTGAAAACTGGGACTGGAAGCAAAAGGAATCCATACGATTCCATTTTTGATTTCGGGAACTAAGCTTCCTGCCCCGATAATATCTATATGCCATTGCAGGCTATCGGGATAGAGGGATATTTTGGCCTGGGAACGCAAGGTATCAAAATCGTTCCACACTGTAATGCTATAAGTTCCGGTATCAATTTTACGTAAAGAATCAATGTGATAGATAAGCCCCTGAAAGGGCAGTTCAAGCATGCCTTTTTTCCATTGTATCCCATTTGCGAGGCCATGGAATTTGATTTGCAGGTTAAGGCTGTCTCCGCTCTTTAACGTACTGTCTTTTAAGCCCTGAACTAAAACCAATGTATCTAGGCTTAGGGGAATCCGGCTGGCAATGCCCTCTGTAGAGCCGTTGCGAATTTGTTGTTCAAATTGCCTTTTAATTTGGTCATCATCATAGAAGCGCATGACAACATTGAAATTGTCGCCAGGATTATCTGCCAGATGAAGTTTGATGGTCTTGAGGTTGGTATCAATGGCATAGCTTTTAGTTGTAAGAGGAACTGTATCTGTACTATTTGCGTAAATATCAACCTTGACACTATCGAAATTATAGTCATCCCCTTCAAGCGGGATTTCCAGGTCAGCGCCATCGGGGCTTTTGGTCAACAAACAGCTATTGAAAAGGACTATTGACAAAAAGCTTAACAAACCAAAGATGATAACTTTGGATGAAAACAATTTTGTTTGTCGATTTTGATACTTGCTCATATTTATACTCAATTCTTAAATCAAATTTTCACTATCAAATTCTGCTGATTCTATCTATCGTTTGATGACATAATTCGGCGCTTGTTCTTCGTCTTGACTAAGTGCAACATAACCGGCAATAAGCGCGGTAAGCCCTACTCCACCTGCTGTCCAATACATCCAGGTATTTTTGGATTTTTTCTTGGTATTTAATGATGTGTCTTTTGGCTGGTCAGAAACAGGATCCTCTATCTTGGGGGCCGTCGCAGAACTCGCTGTCAGAATATTATTCTCTTCTTCTTTTTTCGAAAGTGAATCAGCTTTGGTAAAGCGGTCGCTTTGAGAATTGGTATTTCGGTAGCGCTCTTTGACTAAGTTGAATATGCTTTCCACTGTGTCACCGATATACATATCCAGGACGGTTGCAGTGGGAGCTAGGCGTAATAGAGAGTAAAGATAGGCTTCGCCTTTTTGCCGGGTATCGGGATTCGCGCTGTAAATGACACCGAGATATTTATAAAGAAAAATTTGTTCATCTAGTGTGAGAGAATCCTTTTGCCGTTTATAGTCCTCCAGTGCGTTTACAACCTGATCAAAATCGCCATTCATGTATTGCTTATGAATGGTTTCTTTATCGAGCTTTACGAGTGTTTTTGCACACAGCGGTACAGTACTAACGGCCAAGGAAAAGAGTAGGGTCGCATAGACCCAGGTCATCAATTTTTCAGATGGAGCGTTTCTGAAATGAGGGGTAGAATATTGTGATCGAAGGAATAATTTCATGGATTGCACCTGCTTGGAATAACCTTTGGAAAGTTAATCGCAAGCAGGGCTGGAGTCATCAGTAGAAGCCCTCAATTTTGATATGAAGGCAACAAGTTTAGTTGCCTTTTATGGATTTTTTCGACGTAGCAAATACTGCCGGCAAAATGATGAAATCAGCGAAGAGAGCAAGTGCGATAATACTTGATGCCAAGGCACCAAAATTCATATTGACCTTGAATTGAGTAAAGACAAGAATTCCAAAGCCGGCAAACAGAATAATGGAGGTAAAAGTCAGGGCCAAACCGGTCTCCTGAAAGGTTTTTTCCATGGCAGGCAAGCTTTCCATGCCTTCGCGCCGATAACGAAGATATTTCACCAGTACGTGAATTGTGTCATCTACAGCTATACCTA